>NZ_JAALLK010000002.1:340182-393975 GCF_011075215.1 Acinetobacter sp. EKM10A
ACATCCTGAAATCTTCGGAAAACCGAAATAAAGCTATACATTACACATAGTTATTTTTACCGCTTCGTATAATGTATATTATGTTAAATAGAATATTTGAAAACCTACCATATATAAGGCTTTGCTTACTCTGTGTTGTTGCTCTAGCTACATTTGACCTTTACTATAATCCACCACAAATTGATTAGGTATAAGTTCACTCCTAGAAATGCAGCAAAATTTAATTCATAACAAATTTAAGAAATTTTCTATTACTTGTTTGGGTCAACCTTAACCCTATTAATTTAATCTTATCTGTTAGCAAAATCTGACACCATGAACTTTATACAATGTGTTTATTTATAAAACTTGTTCTTCAGTGCCCTTATTGCTTATTGATATATAGAAAGGCTTATAAGTTAAATATTTAAACTATTTTCTTAAGAAACATATACATCCTTCTCATCAATTTTACCTTATCTTTACGCTAAATCTTTGATTTCAAGTGATCACACATGACTAAAAGAACAATAAATATTTATGGTGCCAGACAAAATAACCTTAAAAATATTTCATTGAAGATTCCTAAACATAAAATCGTTGTCTTTACTGGAGTCTCTGGTTCAGGTAAATCTTCTTTAGTTTTCGAGACTATTGGCGCAGAAGCTCAAAGACAAATTAATGAAACTCAAGATAGTTTTGTACGTAATCGCTTGCAACATTTTGGTGTTACTGACGTTGATAAAATTGAAAATTTAAATGTACCTGTGATTATTAATCAAAAACCTTTAACGGGCAATATTCGCTCAACTGTTGCAACAATTACAGATATTTATGCCAATCTTCGCTTGTTATTTTCACGTATGGGTGAGCCGTTTGTTGGATACTCCAATGTCTTTTCTTTTAATCACCCAAATGGCATGTGTCCACAATGCGAAGGTATTGGAATCGAGCAAACAATTGATATTTACAAAATATTAGATTTAGATAAATCCTTAAATGAAGAAGGTGCTATAGACTTCCCTACTTATCAACCTACAGCATGGCGTTGGACGCGATATGCAGATTCAGGTTACTTTGATTTAGATAAAAAATTAAAAGATTATAGTGAAAAAGAATGGGACTTATTTTTGTATGCTCCTCAGCACAAGCCTTTAAACCCGACAAGTAAATGGAGAAAAACCGCACTTTATGAAGGACTAATTCCCAGATTTGAGCGTAACTTTTTAAAAGGTGAAGCACAGGAAAGAAATCGTTATGGAAATAAACTTGAGCGAATTATTACAATCAAAGAATGCTCCTTATGTAAGGGACAACGGCTAAATCAAAATTCCTTATCTTGTAAAATTAATGGTAAAAATATTGCGGAATGTACGGCCCTATCCGTATCAAGTCTTTTAGAGTTTCTCGAATCGATAAAAAGTGAAAAATTTGAAACCGTTTTGCACGAAATAAAAAATAAACTCAATAACTTAAATCTCGTTGGACTCAGCTATTTAAACCTTAACCGCGTCAGCAATACATTGTCGGGAGGAGAATCACAACGAATTAAAATGGTTAAACATTTGGGTAATAGTCTGGTTGACCTACTCTATATTTTTGATGAACCAAGTATTGGCCTGCACCCCAAAGATTTAGATAATATTATTAAAATTATTCAAAAAATTAGAGATAAGGGAAATAGTGTTTTATTGGTTGAACATGATCCGGATCTTATTAGAACAGCTGATCATGTCGTTGATATGGGGCCTCTTTCTGGTATTAACGGCGGTGAAATTATTTACCAAGGAACTTTTGAAGAATTAAAAAATTCATCAGGTTTAACAGGTGCGTTTTTTAGAAGGCCAAATACCTATAAGAAAGAACCACGTATGGGCAATGAATGGATTTCAATTAAAAATGCTCATTTATTCAATTTAAAAAATATTGATGTCGACATTCCTAAGAACTGTCTAACCGTTATTACAGGAGTCGCTGGTTCAGGAAAAAGCACATTAATAAGTAAAGTATTACCACAACAATATCCTGAAACAAAAGTTGTTGATCAATCTGCAATTACTGCAAGTATTCGCTCAAATTTATTGACCTATCTTGATCTTCTTGATCCGATTCGTCAGCTATTTGCAAAAACAAATAAAGTAAGTGCCAAGCTCTTTAGTTTTAATAGTGAAGGTGCTTGCCCTCAATGTAAAGGATCTGGTATCGAAAGGGTTGAACTTGCATTTTTAGATGATATTGAAATGACATGTGATGTTTGTCATGGTTCTGGATATGCACCTGAAGTTTTAAAATATCTTTATAAAGATAAAAATATTGCTGAAATTTTAAAAATGACGGTTGCAGAAGCAAACAACTTTTTTGAAGATCGAATTTTACAGCAACAATTTAATTCTTTGATGAGTTTGGGGCTAGACTACATTGCAATCGGCCAACGCTTAAATACATTTTCGGGTGGTGAGCGTCAAAGGTTAAAACTCACAAAACAAATTAATGAAACAGATAATATTTTTGTATTGGATGAACCGAGTACAGGTCTACACCCTTCTGATACTGAAAAACTAATTAGTTTATTAAATAACTTAGTAGAGAAAGGCAACACAGTCATTGTGATTGAACACAACTTAGACATCATAAGTCAAGCCGACTGGATTGTTGATATTGGTCCTTTGGCGGGTGACAAAGGTGGTGAATTGGTATTCTCAGGAACTGTTAGCGGTTTGCTTTCAGCAGAAAAATCTTTAACAGGTTATTATTTGAAAAAATATTTAGAGCTGTAAAAAATATAGGCTAGTCTGACTTTTTATATAAATTTAAAACCCCAAAGACTATAATTAGTTAGTAATATTCTCTCATTCAGATCAGTAAAAATGCATCAGAGGAAATTGGTATTTCCCCTGATGCACTGAACTTAAGATGAGATTTTTTTCTTAGAGGAAAATAGCTTTTCTACTGCACCCAGAATGAAGATAAAAAACACGGGAACAAAGAAAATAGCCAGAAGGGTTGCTGAAATCATGCCACCAAAAACTCCTGTACCTAAAGCATGTTGAGTTTCAGAGCTTGCACCAGAAGCAATTACCAATGGAATTACACCACAGGTAAATGCAAGTGATGTCATCAGAATTGGCCGTAAGCGAAGTTTGGCTGCGGCAACAGTGGCTTCAATCAAACTCATGCCTTCTTCTTTCAGCATTTTCGCAAATTCAACAATCAAAATTGCATTCTTTGCCGATAGACCAATAATGGTAATTAGCCCGATTTTGAAGAACACATCATTCATTAACCCTCTAGACATAATGGCAATGATTGCTCCAAAAATACCGAGTGGCACAACCAGCATCACAGAAAGTGGAATTGCCCAGCTTTCATAGAGTGCAGCCAAGACAAGGAAAACCACTAACATGGATAAACCAAGTAAAAAGGCCATTTGTGATTCAGACTGCTTTTCCTGTAAGGAAATACCTGTCCACTCGTAGCCAATACCTTTCGGTAATTTCGCAATCAGTTGTTCCATTTCACGCATTGCTTCACCCGATGACGTATCGAAGTTAGGAATACCAGCAATACTCAAAGATGGTCGTCCGTTATAACGATTATATTGTTGTGGTGCCTTATTCCATTGTGGTGTTACAACTTCTGATAACGAGACTAATTGACCGCTTGAACCCATGACTTTCAGATTCAAGATATCTTTCAATTGCATACGTGATTTAGTCTCAACTTGTACAATGACTTGTTGCATACGTCCTTGATTAGGGAAGTCATTGATATACATTGAACCCATTGATGTAGAAATGATGTCTGAAACATCAGAAAACTTAACACCCAGTGCACTAAGCTTTTCACGGTCAATTTTTAAAGAAATATTGTCACCTTGTGGCAACCCTTCATTCCAAACCATATAGAACTTTTTATTCTTGGCTGCCATTGCCATAAGTTCATCTTGAGCAGCCAGTAAAGCAGGCATACCTAAGTTAGCGCGGTCTTGTAAACGTAAACTGAAACCTGAAAAAGTACCTAACTCATCAATAGCGGGTGGTAATACGGCCATAGTCTCGCCTTCCGTACTATTCGCCATGGAAGTATTAACGTCGCTTGTCATCTTGGATGCAGAGCTAGTCCGCTCTTTGAAGTCTTTAAGTGTCGTAAAAGCCACAGCTACGTTTTGGCCTGCGCCACTAAAACCCCATCCCAAAATGGTGGTATTACTTTTTACATCGGGATTATCTTTCAAATTATTTTCAAATTGATTGACTACATTCCGGGTACGCTCAGCGGTTGCATCTGAAGGTAGCTGGAACGAAGTCATGAACCAACCTTGATCTTCCTCTGGCATAAATGCTGTTGGCCAATATTTCATTCCGGCAAAGGTAATACCGGTAATTACTAAAAAGATCACCATCATTGGAACTGTATGTTTGATGATTTTAAGCAGCATCAATTCATACTTTTTAGTGACTTTATCGAAACTACGGTCAAACCATGCAAAGAAGCCCTTCTTCTGATGATGCCCATCGATTGGCTTTAAAATTGTGGCACAAAGTGCCGGTGTTAAAATGAGTGCCAATAGCGCTGAAAATAAAATAGATACCGACATGGTCAAGGTAAACTGTTTATAGATTACCCCTACAGAACCACTCGCAAATGCCATAGGTAAAAATACTGCAGCCAAGACCAGCGTAATACCAATAATCGGGCTGGTAATTTCTTTCATTGCTTTAGAGGTTGCATCTTTAGGCGATAATCCTTCTGTCGCCATAATCCTTTCGACGTTTTCAACCACGACAATGGCATCGTCGACAATAATCCCGATGGCAAGTACCATACCGAACATGGTGAGTACGTTAATTGAAAAGCCGGCAAGCAACATCACGGTAAAAGTACCGAGTAAGGCAATAGGCGCCACAATCGCTGGAATAAGCGTATAGCGGACATTATGTAAAAATAGATACATCACAATGAAAACCAGAACCATGGCTTCAAGTAATGTATGAATTACCTTTTCAATTGAAATTTTGACAAACGGCGCGGTGTCGTAAGGAATACTAAATTCCATGCCTTCCGGTAAATTTAGCTTCAATTCTTCAATTTTTGCTCGAACACCTTCGGCAGTTTTCACGGCGTTAGCTCCCGGGCTTAATTGAATTGCAGCCGCGGTAGCAGGCTTACCATTTTCCAAAATGGCAAAGTTATATGCTTGTGAACCTATTTCTACATTGGCAACATCAGATAATTTAATTACGCTACCGTTAGTTTTACTTTTTAAGCTGATATTTTTAAATTGCTCGAGACTAGACAATTGCCCTTGAGCCGACAACGGAATAGTAATGAGCTGGCCTTTTTCAGCTGGTAAATCACCAAGTCGGCCGGGTGCAATTTCGACATTATTTTCACGAATGGCATTATTCACATCACTAATCGATAAACCGTAAGAAACAAGCTTATTCGGGTCGACCCAAATACGCATAGCTTTCTCGGCACCGAAAGATTGAACCTTCCCTACACCTTCGACACGTTTTAGCTCTTCTACAACATTTCGAACCAAATAATCACTCAAATCAACTTCGGAATATTGATTATTTGGAGAGTTAATCCCGACCAGCATTAAAAATCCGGACGATGAAGCCTCAACCTGTAAGCCTTGCTGACGTACAACTTGCGGTAAGCGAGCTTCTACAGCCTTGATTTTATTTTGAACGTCGACCTGAGCCATTTCCACATCTGTGCCCGGTTTAAACGTAGCGGTAATCTCTGCTGTACCGGAAGTATCTGTTGTCGCACTATAGTAGAGTAGATTTTTTACACCTGATAATTCGCGCTCAATTAAGGTTACAACGCTATCGTTAATGGTTTTAGCTGTAGCACCAGGATAAGTCGCACTAATATTCACCTGTGGCGGGGCCACACTTGGAAAACGTGCAATGGGCAGTTTAGGAATACTCAGCAATCCAAATATAATAATAAAGATCGCGATAACCCAAGCAAAAACGGGACGACGAATAAAAAATTGTGACATCATGGTTGCGCCCCCTCAGCTATAGAAGTTTTGGTTTCTACACTTGAAGCATGATTCGCGACGGCTGGTGCTTTCCATGCTGCCAATGCCAATTTTTGATTTGGCTTAATACGTTCAATACCTTCAACAACGACTTTGTCACCGACTTTCAAGCCTTTGTTAGCGATATAGAACTGCTCATATTGCTGTCCAATTTCGATAGGACGAATTTCCGCTGTCCCTTGGGCATTGATGACATATACTTGAGGCTCGCCACTGATATTACGTTGGATCGCTTGCGCCGGAACCAATAGCGCTTGAGGAATAGAAGCACGGTCAATATTGACACGCACATACATGCCCGGAAGTAATTTTCGTTCAGTGTTATTAACTTCAATACGGAATGTGACATCGCCCGTTTCCGGGTCAACATTAATATCTTCAAACAACATTTTTGCTGTGACGTTATAGGGCTGTCCGTGGCTATTGGTAATACGAACGGTTTTGTCACTATTTGCTGATAATTCACCACTTTGTAGCACAGCTTGTAGGCGTTCATACTCACTAACTGATTGCTTTACATCAACATAGACTTTATCAATCTGTTGGATAGTTGCCATCGTATTGGTATCACCCTGACCGACCAATGCACCTTCAGTGACAAAAGATTGCCCAA
Organism: Acinetobacter sp. EKM10A; assembly: GCF_011075215.1. NCBI lineage: Bacteria > Pseudomonadati > Pseudomonadota > Gammaproteobacteria > Moraxellales > Moraxellaceae > Acinetobacter > Acinetobacter sp. EKM10A. The sequence goes on from NZ_JAALLK010000002.1 coordinate 346,833, forward strand.
TACGCCCAGAAATAGGCGCTCGAACTGTTGCATATTGGAGATTCAAGTTTTGTCTGGCCAGCAATGCTTTCATTTGAGCGACATCGGCTAGAGCCTGACGATACTGAGCTTGAGCATTACTTACTTCTTGCTTACTAATTGCATTACTTGGTAATAGCTGCTCATAACGTTCTAACTGAACTTTGAGTCTTGCCACCTCAGCTTCAGCTTTATTGAGAGAAGCTCTATTGCTATTTACATCGGCCTCAAAAGTCTCGGAATTAATTTTATATAAAGCTTGCCCTGCTCTAACTTCACTACCTTGTTTAAATAGAACCTTTTCAATGATACCTCCGACTTGCGGACGGATTTCCGCCGTACGGAACGCATGTACACGTGCAGGAAGATTTTCACTAAAATTTACCGATTGCGGTTGAATGCTTAATACACTGACTTTAGCCGGTGGTGGCTCAGCTTGAGCGACTTCTTTTGAATCACACCCCTGTAATATCAGCCCAATAGATAAAAATAAAGGAAGTAAAAGATGCTTTTGCATACTGTCCAAACCTAGTGAGTTTTTGATGTTCGTATTATTTTTGATGAGTGTGTAGGGATAATCACTAAAGTGTGGAGTAAGTGTGGAGAAATACCGATAATTTAGCGTATGATGAGTTGAAGCACTTTCTATAGCCAGATTTTCTATGTTTGATCATTCTTTTTCTTTTGATTGCCAAGATAAAGTTATTCTTGTGGTAGAAGATGACTACGATATTGGTGACATTATTGAAAATTATTTAAAACGTGAAGGCATGAGTGTTATTCGGGCCATGAATGGAAAGCAAGCGATTGAATTGCACGCGAGCCAACCCATCGATTTAATCTTACTTGATATTAAATTACCCGAATTAAACGGTTGGGAAGTGTTAAATAAAATACGCCAAAAAGCTCAGACTCCCGTGATCATGCTGACGGCGCTAGATCAAGATATTGATAAAGTTATGGCATTACGCATAGGTGCAGATGACTTTGTGGTGAAGCCTTTTAACCCAAATGAAGTCGTCGCTAGAGTTCAGGCAGTTTTAAGACGTACTCAGTTTGCAAACAAGGCAACTAATAAAAATAAACTCTATAAAAATATTGAAATTGATACCGACACTCATAGCGTTTATATACACTCTGAGAATAAGAAAATCTTGCTTAATCTGACGCTGACTGAATATAAAATTATTTCATTCATGATTGACCAGCCTCATAAAGTTTTTACGCGCGGAGAACTTATGAATCACTGCATGAATGATAGCGATGCACTAGAGCGAACCGTAGATAGCCATGTAAGTAAGCTGAGAAAAAAACTAGAAGAACAAGGCATATTTCAAATGTTAATTAATGTGCGTGGCGTGGGATATAGGCTAGATAATCCCCTAGCTGTAAAAGATGACGCCTAAATAATATTAAAAAATAGCTAGGGAATATTTTATGAAAAGTAAGTTAGGAATTAGTAAGCAACTTTTTATTGCCTTAACTATTGTAAATTTAAGCGTTACGCTATTTTCAGTAGTACTGGGTTATGTCATTTATAACTATGCGATTGAAAAAGGCTGGATTAGTTTAAGCTCATTTCAACAAGAAGATTGGACCAGTTTTCATTTTGTAGACTGGATTTGGTTAGCCACTGTTATCTTTTGCGGCTGTATTATTTCATTAGTGATTGGCATGCGCCTCGCAAAGCGTTTTATTGTGCCAATTAACTTCTTAGCCGAAGCAGCAAAAAAAATTAGTCACGGCGACCTCTCTGCTAGAGCTTACGATAACCGAATTCACTCCGCCGAAATGTCGGAGCTTTTATATAATTTTAATGATATGGCTCAAAAGCTAGAGGTTTCCGTTAAAAATGCGCAGGTTTGGAATGCAGCCATCGCACATGAGTTAAGAACGCCTATAACGATATTACAAGGTCGTTTACAGGGAATTATTGATGGCGTTTTTAAACCTGATGAAGTTCTATTTAAAAGTCTTTTAAATCAAGTTGAAGGTTTATCTCACTTAGTCGAAGACTTACGGACTTTAAGCTTAGTAGAGAACCAGCAACTCCGGTTAAATTATGAATTGTTTGACTTGAAGGCGGTAGTTGAAAAAGTTCTTAAAGCATTTGAAGATCGTTTGGATCAAGCTAAGCTAGTACCAGAACTTGACCTAACATCCACTCCTGTATATTGCGACCGCCGTCGTATTGAGCAAGTTTTAATTGCTTTAATTGATAATGCTATACGCTATTCACATGCAGGCAAACTTAAAATTTCCTCGGAAGTGGTATCACAAAACTGGATATTAAAAATTGAGGATGAAGGCCCCGGCATTGCAACCGAGTTCCAAGACGATTTATTTAAGCCTTTCTTTAGATTAGAAGAATCAAGGAATAAAGAATTTGGCGGCACAGGTTTAGGTCTTGCTGTTGTACATGCAATTGTTATGGCACTGAAAGGTACTATTCAATATAGCAATCAAGGCTCGAAAAGTGTTTTTACCATAAAAATTCCTATGAATAACTAAATAACCTCCTGACCCTAAGTTCTCTTTTGACCTTTTCTCTTTAAATTCTTATTTAAATGTCATATCTAATCTAAGCAAGATTTATAAAATAATTTTTATAATTTAAATAATGGATAACTAGATATGGATCGTTTTAAAGCTATTTTACTTATTACAAGTACATGTTTAACAACAACTCTTTATGCCAAACAACAAGTCGTCTGTGTATTTGACCCCATTGGTAAATCGGGAGACGCTTTCGCTTTAGCCAAAGATTATGCACTTGAAGCCAAAAATTGGGGAGCTGATCTATCTTTAAAAGCATATGTTGATGAACGTGTAGCTGCTGAAGATTTGAAAGTTGGAAAATGTGATGGTGCTATTATTAGCGGTTTACGTGGCCGTCAGTTTAATAAATATACAGGATCTTTAGATGCTGTTGGTGCATTAACAAATATGAAAACGGCAATTAATGCCTATAAGCTGTTGTCATCACCTATGGCCGCAAAAAATATGGTGGTAGGTCCTTATGAAATTGCAGGTTTGGGCACAATTGGTCCTGCCTATTTATTTGTAAATGATAGAAGTATCAATACTCTCGCGAAGGCTGCCGGTAAAAAAATTGGGGTATTTAAATACGATGAAGCCCAACCAAAGCTTGTTCAACATGTCGGTGGTCAGGCTGTATCGGTAGACGTTACCAATGCCGGTGCAAAATTTAATAACCATGAAATTGATATTGTGCCCGCTCCTATTGTTGCGTTTAAACCTTTTGAACTCTACAAAGGTTTAGGTGAGAAAGGAGCAATTGTTCGTTTTCCTTTGACTCAAATTTCAGCAAACTTCATTATTCGTAAAGACCAATTTCCAGCAGGTTTTGGGCAAAAGTCTCGAACTTGGGTAGCCAGCCAACTCAATAGAACATTTGGTATTATTGCCAAATATGAAAGTGATATTCCTTCAAAATATTGGATGGATATTCCGAAAAATGAACAATTAAACTATATGAAAATGATGCGCGAAGCACGTATACAGCTAACCAAAGCAGGTATCTACGACCCCAAAATGATGAATTTTTTGAAAAAAGTAAGATGTAAAGAAAACCCAAGTAATTTTGAATGTGCATTAAACGATGAATGAACACTCAAAACATCTGCATATCTTTTTTAAAGCATTTGTATAGACTTAAAAGGTAGGACCTATAGTATAAGTTCTACCTTAACTCATTCATTTCTTCTCTAGCTTGTTGTGGTGTTTTACCCGACCACTCTTTATAAGCCCGTGTAAATGGGCTGTGTTCGGCATAACCTAACAGTAAGGCTATTTCTACAATTTGTAGCCTTAGATCTTTTAAATACGATTTTGCTAATTCGTAACGGACAGTATTTAATTCTTTCCGAAAATTCGTACCTGCCTCGGTTAAACGGCGTTGCAAGGTTCTACGTGAATAATTTAATAGCTCTGCAAGCTGTTCAATAGTAGGTTCGCCTTGATGAAGTAAGTAAGCAATCTGTTTACGAACTTGATCTGTAATTTCATCAATATGTGGCAGGCTTGCCAGTAACTTGTCGGCATGTTTTTCAAGTATGGCAACTAAGGCGGCGTCGGAGTTTTTAAGCGGTAGACTTAAGATTTCCTTATCGAAACGCATCAGTGCCACGGGTTGCTCAAAAAGCACAGGACAACCAAAATACTCCTCATAAGGCTGAACATTTTCAGGCTGTTCATGAATAAAATGTATTTCTTTAAGTCTTTCTTTTCCTCTAATTAGACTACGGCAAAATTGAACTATAACGGTACGGCCAGTTTCGTCCGATAAAGGGCCGACTTGCTCACCTTTTGTATCCCATGAAAGCTCTACATATTCAGTATAAATACGAACAGTGGCTGGATAAACATCATAGACAAGCCGCTGATATCGCTCAAACCTTTCTAAAACTGCCCCCAGATTTTCACAAGCAAGAAATACTGACCCTAAAACACCTAGATGCTGTGCTGTAATGGTTTGACCCACATGTAAACCAATGAAAGGGTCATTTAAATAATCTTTGGCAATAATGAGAAGACTTTCCCAATGGTCGATATCTACGCCTTCTAAATGATTTGAATCTGCTTTAGGCCACGGTTCACCCAATACCTTTTCTGGGTCATGTCCTAGTTTTTCCAGATATTCAAATAATAACTGAACATAGATTTCAGAAATCCTTCTTCTATACAACGGCTTATTCAATCCATTCATTCCGTATGGTTCTAATTTGGCGCCAATTATCAATTAGTGTACTTAAAGCTTTTAAACAAAAGCAAATGACTAAACACACCTACTCAATCCAAATTTTGGCGCAAAGTGTCAAGCAATATGGCAGCTTTCATCAAGCCTAATCCCATTATTTTTTAGAAGATAGCGTTATAGCCAATATTGAGAAAAATACGATGGGTAAAAGTCTAAATAATGTGCCCCAAGCACCACTTGATGTTCAGTTTGATTCAAATTGCATGAAATGCAGTGCCTATTTATATCGTCCAGCGACCGAGGCCACTACACCAATTATTGTGATGGCGCACGGTCTGGGTGGTACTCGTAGAATGCGTTTAACCGCTTTTGCAGAGCGCTTTGTGGCAGAGGGTTATGCTTGTTTAGTGTTTGATTATCGCTATTTTGGTGATAGCGAAGGACAACCTCGACAATTACTAGACATAAAAAGTCAGCTCGAAGACTGGAAAGCTGCTATTGCCTATGCACGTAACCTAGACAAAATTGACCCAAACCGCGTCGTTATATGGGGGACTTCTTTCGGTGGAGGCCATGTATTGGCAACAGCTGCTAATGATAATCGGCTTGCTGCTGTTATATCACAATGCCCCTTTACTGATGGTTTCTCATCTAGCATGGCAATGAACCCAATAACGACACTTAAGCTCACGGGACTCGCTTTAAAAGACAAGATTGGATCAATGCTCGGCACAAAGCCAGTCATGGTGCCTCTTGCAGCTCCAACAGGACATACAGCATTAATGAATGCACCTGATGCTTATTCAGGCTATCTCGCACTCATGCCTTCAGGTTCAAATATTCCAAACTATGTCGCTGCACGTTTTGTACTCGACATCATACGCTATTACCCGGGCCGTAAGACAGCACGTATTCAAGCCCCCGTGTTGTTTTGTGTCTGTGATACCGACTCTGTTGCCCCCTCAAAAACAACATTACGTCATGCGAGCCATACACCCAATCATGAAATTAAGCACTACGCCGATGGTCATTTTGAAATTTACGTTGGAGAAGCTTTTGAGCGTGTTGTTCGTGATCAGATCGACTTTCTTAAACGCATCGTTCCAGTCAAGTAACAGTAAATTTAAAACATTTGGAGAAAGACCATGAAATATGACCTGAACAAAAAAGTTGTTTTAATTACAGGAGCCGCTGGAGGGATTGGAGCAGCAACAGCCCGTGAATTTTATGCATTAGGTGCAAACTTGGTACTCACTGATATGCAACAGGAAGCTGTAGATAAACTTGCATCTGAATTTGAGGCGTCTCGTGTTTTATCATTAGCGCTAGACGTTACTGATGCAGTAGCCACAAAAGATGTAGTCCAGAAAACAATAAAACATTTTGGACACCTTGATATAGCTTTTGCTAATGCAGGTATCTCATGGCGTGATGGCGCTTCGACAATGGCTAGCTGTGATGAAGCTGAGTTCGATAAGATTGTTGAGGTTGATTTACTGGGTGTCTGGCGCACAGTCCGTGCTGCCTTACCAGAGGTGACTTGCAACAAAGGACAAATCCTCATAACCTCTTCTGTTTATTGCTTCGTCAATGGAATGGCAAACGCTCCATATGCGGCTTCAAAGGCGGCAGTAGAAATGCTCGGACGCAGTCTTCGTACAGAGATTGCATATACTGGTGCAACCGCTAGTGTTGTCTATCCGGGTTGGACAGCAACACCAATCGCTAAGGTTGCCTTTGGGGGTAACGCAACTGTAACGAAGATGATTGAAGCAGCATTTCCAGCATGGTTGCGCAAGCCTATTTCTCCGGAATATATGGCGCAAGCAATTGTAAAAGGTGTACAGCATCGACAGCCACGGATTTTTGCTCCAGTGCGTTGGGTTCCATTCTCAATATTACGCGGACTGTTTAATGCAGGTAGTGATGCAATGGTTGTACGCCATAAGAAATTACAGGGATTACTTCAACAACTTGAAAGTGAATCTAAACCTATCCAGAAATAATCTATTGCCTTAAAGCCCATTTATAAAAATGTCTGGAAATCTGATATGTCTAAGTACAAATTAAAAGATAAAGTTGTGGTCATCACAGGTTCAACAGGTGGTCTAGGACTTGCGATTGCTCAAGCATTACAAGCCAAAGGCGCAAAACTAGTACTCCTAGATTTAGACCTTAACAAAGTTGAAAGTCAGGCAAAACAGCTAGGTGGGCAAAGCATTGCCGCAGGTTGGGTAGCAGATGTACGCTCTTTGGAAAGCTTAGAAATGGCTATGGCAAATGCAGCTCAACACTTCGGTAAAATTGACGTGGTTATTGCAAATGCTGGCATAGCTTCAACCGAAGCACTAGAACATATGGCTCCCGAAACCTTTGAGCGAACCATCGATATTAACCTTACAGGGGTATTTCGTACTTTTCGCGCAGCTATACCGTATGTAAAACAAAGTCAGGGATACTTACTGGCTGTATCTTCAATGGCAGCTTTCGTCCACTCCCCGTTAAACACTCACTATACTTCGAGTAAAGCAGGTGTTTGGGCTTTATGTGATAGCCTTCGTCTGGAATTAAAATATTCAAATATAGATGTTGGTAGCCTTCATCCAACTTTCTTTAAGACCCCAATGATGGACAGTATTCAAAATGACCCAGCAGGTAAAGCTGTATGGAAAGGTAACTCGGGTATTTGGAAATATGTATCTATTGAAGAAGTTGTCTCGAGTGTAGTTGAAAGCATAGAACGGCGTAAAGATATGACAGTTGTACCTAAAATCAATACTCCGATTGCTAAAGCACCATCACTTTTTAGAAATGTGATTGAGTTTTTAGGTTTTAATCGTAAGCAGCTTAAACAGACTATGCTCTTGGCAGAGAAAAACCATAATTCATTTTAGGTCTTTTCGGACACAGATGTTGTTGAGATATCCGTGTTTATTTAATTAACTAGCAGCAAAATTCTAATAATTGACTCAAACCATAAGTCTTATGCGCAGCTACTTTCTATTAAAATTTTCTTTTTCAGATGCAAAAAATGTTCACCAACAACTTCTAACAATTCAGCAACAGCAGTCATAGCTTCTTTTTGAAGACATAATTCTTTCTTGTTAGGTCATTCTGAAGTCGCATAACTTCATTGTATGTTAAACACAATATCTATCTATTGTGATATATCTCTACAACAATAATTGCTCACCTGTAGTTCCATTGAATGAAAGAACACATAACTCTTTTGCTAAAATATGATGAAAAGTGTTGTGCTATTAATATCTAATTTCTAATAGAGAAAGCGTTTTATGAATGTTTCGCCAATCATTGTACTTGATTTCGAGACCACAGGAGTCAGCCCTGAGGCTGGTGATCGTATTACAGAAGTCGCGGCTTTACGTATTGTAGAAGGTGAAATCACAGAGCGTTTTGTTTCATTAATAAACTGTGGTGTAAAGGTTCCATACTACATCACACAGTTGACTGGTATTACTCAAGATATGGTTAACCATGCTCCTTTAGTGGAAGAAGTCATTCCTTCTCTATTGGACTTTATTGGAACAGATCCTTTACTTGCTCACAATGCAGGATTTGACGAGAAATTCCTAAAAGCAGAAAGTATTCGACAGGAGTTAAGTCCATCACACAATGGACTCATTTGTTCTTTGAAACTTGCTCGCCGTATTTTACCTCATCAACCCAGTTATCGACTTGGGGCAATGGCAGACTTATTCAATATTAAGTTTAATGGCACAGCTCATCGCGCAGAAGCAGATGCTGAAGTTACGGCTCAATTATTCAACTATCTTTGTACGAATATTTGTCACACATATGGCTTCAATAGCATTGATCAAGATTTATTGTTAGCCATTAATAAACTTAGTATATCTAGAGTACCGAAATACCTAAAAAATATAGCTGCCCAATCCTTACTTCTTAAATAGCAATCCACAGGCGACATTCTCTGCTAATTTACAAGTGTCCTCATGACAAATTATCGCCAATTTTATTGATCTCTAAAATTTCAATATCTTTCATATTTCTTCTCAAATTTATTTGAATAAAATTTACTAATTTTTAATCTTTACCTATTAAATTTAAAAACATTGAATTTCCAATATATTATCAACGTTACTTATTGGAAAATTAGAAAAAAATATATAAATTATAATGATAAAAATATTTTAAAAATTGAGGAGTGTTTGTGTCTTTAGAACCAGGTGGCTTTACAGAAAAAATTGGAAATCGTTATGAATCCTCTTGGGTGGCATATCAACTCTTAAGATTATTGGATGAAAAAATTTCTTATGTACAAGTAGAGCCTATTGGTCCAGATGAAGATGCTGTAGATGTTATTATTGGTAATTTGGATGGATCTAAAGAACATCATCAATGCAAAATTGGAAATCTTTCTGATAATGCTTGGACACTTGCCACACTCCAATCCAAACAACTTTTAACAAAAGGTTTACAACACATCTTATCTGGCTCTAAATCTTACAAAGTTGTATCTAGAATTGGATTTAGACTACTGGAAGATATTTGTGAAAGTGCTAGAAACAGTACAAACTCTAGCTCTGAATTTTTTGAATATCAAATTAAAAATATAAGCCCAGATAGGCTAAAATTATTTAATGAATTATGTAGCCGTTTAAATTTGGATTCATCAAATTTAGATGATTTGGACAAAGCTATTCAGTTTCTAAAGAGTTTTGAAATAAAGAAATTTAATGAAGATGATATAGATAATGAACTATGTATATTATTAGCTGAAAAATTAGTTTATCAGCCTCCTAGTCATCTTGTTCATTTCCTTCAAACTTACCCTGTTAAATGTGGTAAGTTAAGAACACGTATTACATCTCATACTCTTAAAGCAGATTTAGAAGTCCACCACTTTTCCTTTAAAACCTATCCGGGTCATCCTCATATATCCGACGTAATAGCAACGCTAAATGATGAGTTTGATCGCTCAATCGAGCCTTATTTAATATCACAACAAAACATTCAACGTGCCGAGTTCAGTACTACATTAGATACTGTTAATAATAACCCAATCACAATAATTAAAGCTGATGCAGGGGTTGGCAAGAGTGCTTTCTTATTAGATTTGAAAAAACATTTTGTTCAATCTGGGACTATCGTTCTTCCTATTCGACTAGATAGACGAGTTCCTGAAAAAAATCTCGATCAATTTGGAAAAGATTTAGGATTTCCATATTCGCCCATTGCATGCTTAGAAAAATATGGACAGGGTCAAGAAATTATCATCTTGCTTGATCAATTAGACGCTCTTCGTTGGACTGCTCTTCACTCATCAAATGCATTAGATATATGCATTAAAATGGTTAAAGAGATTCTTTTACTACGTCAATATGCCCATACCAATATAAAAATTATTATGGCAACACGAAATTTTGAGCTCGAAGATGATGTGCGTCTAAGGAATTGGATCAGTGAAATCAATAGTGATGTCAAACAGATGGAACTAAAACTGTTTGAGCCAGATCAGATTAAGCCATATGTTAGCCAATTTGAAGACTATGATCAGTTGAGTAATGAGCAACAGAATATTTTAAAAATTCCTTTATGGCTAGGTATTTATATGGATCTAGCCAATGATTTAGGGTGCGCTCCTAAATTTACAACCAAATTAGATTTAATCAAATCTTTCATCGATGATAGATTTGAACAACTCACTGATAGTCATGGTATTTCCACAGCAAATAGTGAAAACTTCTTCAATGAAGTTATAAATTTAATGAATCAAGCTAACAAATTAAGTGTTTCATCAACTCAATTATCAATTGGTTCATCAGAAATTAAGAAAGCTATGATTTCTGTCGGATTACTCACTGAGCAAAATAGAGAAATTAGTTTTAGACATCAAGCAATCCATGATTATGCAATAGGAAAAAAGTTATATTCGCAAGGTCTTAGTTCACCTGAAGATTTCTTACATGAATTAGGTTCAAAAAATCAACAAACCCTTTTAAAACGAGAGCATCTCAGATATGCACTCGCGATGTTATATGAAGCAGATGAAAGAGCTTTCTGTAATTGTATTGAAGCAGTTCTTTTTCATTCTGAGATTCGTTTCCACTTAAAATCATTGGTATTTAGTACATTACGGCATATAGAGAACTTTAAAGCTCCCCTTAAAAAGCTTATAAATAAGATCATTTCAGATTCTGATCTAGCACCTCATTTTATAAGATTAAGTTGTAGCGGTTGCCCTACACTCGTTCAATATCTTTCTGAAAATCAATATCTAAGTGATTGGTTAGATGAAGATGATGAGATGCAATCTAAAGCTCTAGAGCTTTTAAGCTCAGTTTCTGATAAAGCTCCAAATTTGTTAATTAATGAATTATCTAAGTTTGTGAATCGATCACCTGAGTGGAATCAAAAGATATACAACTGTTTATGTTGGAAAATGAGTGATGATTCAGAGGAATTATTTAATCTTCGCATTGAGCTAATTCAAAATGGAGTCAGCAGTCGCTATATTTTTTGGGATGACTTAACCAAAGAATATCCATTGAGAGCTTTGCATCTATTAAAGCTCATGTGTAATGAAGAATTATATACAAGATTAAGCTCAAGAGAAGAATGGTCTGATTACGACACAGAGTCTATTGAGAAACTTGCTGAAAGCCATTCACAAGATGTGCTAAGGATTTTTTTACCTTTTTTAGATCAGTATTTTTCTGAACCTCTAATTGAGGATTTTGATGCTTTTAAATGGTCTGAAGAATATGCTGTAAGAACATCGTTTGAAACTTTTATATACAAAGCCTTGTTCACTCTCGTTATTAAAGCTTCTCAGAATATGGCCTTACAATCTACTGAACTTTTTCAATTATTAATTCCATTAAAAAATAATTCCAATCTAATATTTAATCGTATATATGCTAATGCTCTTTTAAATCTTGAGATAGATCATACTGATTTTGTAATTGAATGGCTGTTAGACAACCCAAATCATAAGTTCAAATTAGGAAATGATAACGAAGAACCTGTTTGGAAATTGGCTGGGAAACTAATTGAAAAATTTTCACCTCATTGTACACTAGAGAACTTTGAACTTATTCAAAACACTATCTACTATATTCACTCTGAGTATAATTTAGATCAGATTAAATGGCGTTTAGAAGCTACTCGCAAAAATTACTACGCTCCTTATTGGGGAAAAACTCAATTCTATTTACTGCCTAAATTGGATACCTCACGTATTTCCAATAAATCTACACAATTAATTAGTGTACTCAATCGTAAATTTGCAAAATATACAGATGATGATTTTTGCCATCGAAGTAATAGTCTAGTCAATACTATTAAATCGCCAATTAAAGATGCTGGAAAATTATCCAGTAAGGCTTGGAAAAAACTAATACTGACAGATCCAAAAGAGTTTAAAGGCTTTAAATTTGATCAGGAAAGTACTGAATGTAGTATTCAGCAGTTTTCAAGTAATTTTAGAAGTGCTGTGAATGCTGAACCTAAACGTTTTGCAGAATTCGCTTTAAAATTACCTAAACATATACATCAGGATTATATTGATGCTTTGTATTCAGGTTTAAGCGAAAATAATCTTGATCAAGTCCCAGATCATCTTAAAGAACAATGGTCACCATGCCCTATTGAGTGGATTGAGCAAGTTATCGACCATTTTCCTGCCAAAAACTACTCTAGAGCACTTCAACAATTACTTTCTGGAAGAGTTAAATTATTATCTACTAAATATCTAAAGCTATTAGAAGATATTGCTTTATCAGCGGATGACCCACTACTAGATAAATTAAATATTCACAAAGGAGGTCAACCTAATCAAATAGATGAAATTTCAAGCCATGATTTATATGGAAATACCCTTAACTGTACAAGAGGAAGCGCATATAAAGGATTGGCTAAAAAATTTTGGGATGATAAAGAATATGCTCTTTCACACAAACATATTATTGAAAATGCTTTAAACGATGAACATGCAGCCGTAAGAATGGCAACTGCTGATTTACTACTACCTATGTATAATTATGATCGTAATTATGCTTTTCAAAAGTTTGTAGAGTTGTGTAAAAAGGACTTAAGAAATACTCTAAGCAATGGCTATTACTATTATTTTAATAAAGCTTTTGATATTGAATTTAAAGAGTCATTTATAGCTCTTGTACAAATGATGGTGAGTTCTCCATATCAAGATGTTAGAAAAGAAGGTCATAAACAAGTTATTGCTCGATGGTTATTCAATGGTTTATTTGAAGAAGAGTTGAAGCAAGGACTCGAGTCCAAAAATCATGAAAGTCTTTTGGGTTATGCTTCAGTAATTAGCCAACTTCTTGGTAATGATACAAAAGGATATGATCACCAAAAAATGAAACGGATCTTTAACATCTTAGTTAATTCAGAAAATGAGGAAATTCTTAAAAATATAGGGCGTTTTTTTAATCAAAAGTTTTGGTCGAAAAGATATGCTCGAGAGTTTTTCTATATATATATTCACTCAAAAGCCTTAAATCATAATATTTATAATGTTTTACACTCAATAGAAGAAAGTTCAATGAATATGGCTCAATTTAGTGACCTTATCATTATCATGATTCAAAATATTCTTAAGTTAAACACTCAAGAATTAGTAAGCCGCATGGATGTAGATACTATCACGAGAGTCATTCAACGATTATATGATCAAGCAGAAAATGATAAAGATGATGAAACACTAGATTATTGCTTAGATATGTTGGACGAATTATTAGCTAGTAATCATTCATTTACAAGGAATATGACAGATAAGCTTGATTTCGGACTTCTAGCATAAATAGTTTAGAAAATTTGAAAATTAGAGTTGATAATATGAATAAAAAATTAAATTTAAATGAGCTTTTTGAAAAGATTGATAATGAATTAATTGAAAGAAGAGTTCCTATTGCCCATAGATTTTTGGAAGCAACTACAGAAATTAGTAATATATTCAATGTACCAATATTACTTTATCCCAAGGGTAAAATAGATGACGGTTCTTTAGAATATTATTTAAGTTCATGTTTAGATAATTGGTATACAGCTAAATATGGCGATAAGCGAAAATTAAATATGGATTTAGGAGCTTTTTATATAATAATTAAACAAGAATTATGGAAATATCGCGTACCTCGTTTCTTTGGAACTTGTAACTTTTTTATAGAAACAGATTTATCTGATAAAGGAGAAAATCATGAAACAAATATTTTAAGAATGTGTAAAGATATGACCCAGTTTTATGTCAATACTCTTGACGACAATGAACTAATTTATATATTTAATGAATATAAAAAAGCAATAAATATCTTTCAAATATTCAATGGTTGGAGAGAGGAAGATGTCGCTATGTTAGAAGCAATTTATGCAGATATGAACAATATATCTATACAATTAGATAACTCTTTTCCTCATTATGGACAAGCTTTATTTTCATATTTACAAGTCGGTGAAAAAATTATTAAGTCATGGTTATTAAAGTCTGAATTAACATTAAAAGATTTAAAAGAAAAATATGGTCACAAAATAGATAAGTTAGCTCAAGCATTTAATGATAGATATGTGGAGCAATTAGAAATAAATATTATTAATGGACTTATAAACAATCCAAATTTAAGGTATGGGAAAGAAAAGGATTTTGATATTAAAGATATCATTAAAGCACAAGAAGCAGTATTTCATATTATATCAAGAATAGGTTTTTCACCTAAACTCAAAAACAATAATGATTAATTCTCAAATCATATAATTCTTTCTATAAAAAGAATATATTTAAATACCGTACCACATATTAAATTTACTTATTGGTACGGCACTTCAATCAAAATGCCACCTCACCCCATCCCCCTCAAAAACACCTCAACCACTCTCCCATCAACTTCACCCACACTTAAGCCCTGAATGACGGCGCCTTCGATCATATATAAAAATAGTTTGGCATCAGTAAAAATAACATAGTAGGCCCCTAACTCTTAATTATAAAGTACACACGTCAATTTATGACGCAATACTGACCTTTCTATCTATATAAATTTTAATTTTTTTGTTTAGATAAAGACTCATTAATAAATTGGAGGTTACATATGGAGTGGTTTAAAATAATAGTAGAAGCTTTAGTAGGGCTTGGCTTTTTAGGCACAGTTATTAAATGGTTTTTTTTACCAAGATTTCGTATTGACTTGAGGAAGAAAAATTTCGAAAAAGATAAGATAGAGTTAGATAATTATTTAGATTTATGTAAAAAATTCAGCCAAAAGCTATTGCAACCTATACAGTTCCAATATGCGACTAATCATTTTTTAGGAACTACTAGGTATCACTATAGCTTGTTCAATGAGCGAATTAATAATTTATGGAACTTCAATAAGGTTTTTTCAAATTTAAATCATGGCTATTTTTTTCTAAAACAAGTAGTAGAAAATAATCAAGCACATTTAGAGTATATCTTTAAAGAAAAAACGATCAAGAAAATCAGATCAATCTCAATAACTATTCTTATTTGTGCTGCATTTATTTATTTGGGGTTAATAATATTTGAAGTATTTTTCCTTAAAGAATTAATTTCAAGTAAAAGTATAAATAAGGACACCTATGCATTTTATAAAATTCTTTCAGGCGTAATATATGTCGTTCTGGTCTTAGGAGCATCATACTTTGGTGGTAAAGCAAGTACAGCCTTATCATTGAAAGATATTTTTGATATTAGGGATAAAAATACCAAAATTGAAAAATCCAAGATTAACACTAAGCTTATATTTTTAATTAAATTATTTAATTTTAGATATTTCATTAGATTATTTCAGAAACTTAATAAATAATACTAATATTATTTATAACTTATATTAACTATTGATAAAAATTAAATTTGATCAATAGTTAATATTATAAAATCACAGAATAGAGTTTTTATAATATCCCCCTCAAAAACACCTCAACCATTCTTTCATCAACTTCATCTGAACATAAACGCTGAATAATGGCGCCTTCAATTAAATATAAAAATAGTTTGGCATCGGTAAAAGAAGCATCGGGTTTAAGTACTCTAAACTGACTATAGGTTTCATTGATTAGCCATGTTCTATATCTCACGGCGGTTGTGTACGCGTTTGGGTAAGTATTTTTGATTTCAAAAATGGCTTTAAATAACAGGTAATACAGCCCGTCTACATCGGTATGTAAGACGTAGAGTTTCTTGAGTTTATCGATTGCGTTTGTGTCGTGGTCGTATTCGACCATAGCAACCACTTTTTCTTGGAGTCGTTCTTTTTGCACCATTAGGCAGATTTCAATTAACCGTTCTTTAGAGTGAAAGTAGTTATAAAAAGTTGCTTTGGTAATTTCGGATTCTTTTACAAGTCTGTCGACGCCGACAATATGAAAACCGCGGCGGTGAAATAACTCAATTGATGTATTTACAACTTTTAATGCACGTGTTGGGAGAGTTAAATTTGGCATATTTTTACCGTTATAAATTAAATTTTTGTTGTATATAAATGAGATATAAAAAACTGCTGACTTTTTTGGGAGAAAAAAAGGCATAGCAAAGCCCTAAAGACTGTGCCCAGCACATCTCAAGTTTTAATTGTCTAAGTTTTAAGTAATAACGAGCTAGAGCCTGACAAAGCCTTACGGCGATCAAGCTGCGTTAAAAGTTTTAAGCTGTGTTGTTATAGCTTTTGGCAATGGGTGCCAAGAAATGATGGATGCGCAAAGCCAACTCCTTATTTATGGAGTTCTGCCAGAGCATAAGATTTATGGTGGCAGAACGAGAAAGGGTTAGCAGACTGGTACGACAACCAGCACACCCGCAGGTGTCCCTCTCCCGTCCTACCGCTACGGGAAAGAGACGAGAGGTACACATAGAACTATCCCTCAGAAGGAATAAATTCTGATGCGGTCGTATACGGTCTGCTAAAACCGTCTGGCGATGTAGGCCAGCCCGCAAATGGTAATCTTCAATATTTGAAGTGTCAATGTGAAATTGGCTAGAAAATATTTAAATAATTATTATTTTTCATTTAATTACATAATTAAGGATATTCTTAAGTAATATTTACAATCTGCTTTTATATCATTAAGTTAAATTTTAAAGTTGGAAAAATTTATATATTAGATTGGTTCAAAAATTATCATTTTAGTGTTCACAAGCGTTCCCTTGTGAACATTTAAGTAGTTGCTTACTCGGTTGGCTTGATAATTTTGCTAACAATATGTTCATGCGTAGGTACAAGCCCTGCTTTTAAACCAAGTGGCTTAAATACTTTATCTAACACAGACTGAGTGAGTTTACCTTTATCCTGCTCAATGTCCGTCAAAGTCCGACGGCTTATACCCACCAAATTAGCATATTGTTCTTGCGATAAACCCAACACATTTTTGCGTAAATACGATAGCAATTGCCCCAAAGTAATCTCACTCAACAAATATTGTTTATATAAATCTATAAGAATCTGTTGACGGTCTTGGGCTTGTATTGTTAATTTTTTCATTCGTGTAAATGAGCAATTATTTTCTCGAAAATACTATAAAAATAAGTTTTTGTGAATATATTTGCTCAATTTGATTTATTTTAGATAAAAGTGAGCAAATTTTTGCGCATCTCATATTTATAGATAGTGATAGTTTATTTATTCGTTTTCATATGTTGAATATTACATTGTGGAGATTCACCAAACAAACGAGAGTATTCACAACAAAGTAGCTTATTCAGTATAAAATTATGACTTAAGCGGCCCATCTCACCAATTAGGCTGCGTTATAACTCAAAGTAATAAGAGCAAAAAATGACTCAAAATAAAGTTGAATTAGCAGAGAAATTGTCAAAAGAGTCTCATCAAGGCCAAAAGTATGGTTCTCATGATTATTTTGATTACCATATTAAAGGTGTGGTCAACTCATTAATTGAGCACCAATTTTCAGAAGTCTATATTATTACAGCCCTTCTCCACGATAGTGTTGAAGACACACCTCTTACCCTAGACAAAATCGAAAGTTTATTCGGAAAAGAAGTCCGTGATGCAGTAGATGCATTAACTAAACGGGAAACGGAAACACGCGAAGAATATTTAATTCGTTGTAGTTCAAATCCGATCGCTCGAGTCGTGAAACTTCATGATGCAGCGTTTAATGCGCACAACTCACATAAAGAAAATAATCAATCACGTGTAGATTATTACCTTCAAACCATGTTGATTGTTTCAACGGCGCAAGATAAGTTGGGCTAAAGAGCCAAATTTACTAGGTTTATTAAATCAAAAATCTGTTATCTTGATTTTGTAACGAAATCAAAATAACTATTAAAAAGTCTCTTGCTCTAGCGAGCATTCACCATTTTGCGCATATATTTGCTCAAATCTATTTAATTTGCCTAAAAATGAGCAAATATTTGCGCATTCATGACCTACGGCGAAACTATCTAAGGGTTAAATACGTCCAACCTCTAAGTATGGAATTAGCTTTTTATCAAAACTTGGCCGAGGATCACCTTCAAAGCTAATAAAACCATGCATACCCGTTAAACGCTCACCTTTATAAAATTGGTTTAATTGATAGCGCGGGTCTTTATGGGAAAGCGTAAAACTCACCACACCAACGCCCTGCAGTTTTGACTTGTTATAGGCATCTTCGAGCATTTTATGATGCAAAGCCAAATCTTCTGGATGGCATATAAGCGTATGTAACACATGGTATTTGATAGAGTCACCGAGTCTAGGCAAACGCATGCCTTTGGTAATTGGCGTTAATAAGTTATAGACGGGTCTAAGCACAGCTATGGCCGAGCTGTAATTTAAAATTTTGGTTTGTTTAATACTATGCTGATCCCACAAGCCAAACATACCGACCAGTTTTTCGCCCTTAAAGTAAAGTGAAAAGTCAGATAGTTTCATCCCTGAAAAATACTGATGACCTTGGGCAAGTTCTTCAAAGTTATAGGCTGGAATAAAGTTATAGTATTCTGCCATGTTGCTAATAAACTGATTCATGGCTGGCACATGCTCAGCTTCAGCAACACAGCTGCGAATCTCTTGAAGATGACTCTGTTTAGAAGTCTGCTTTAGAAAAGCCGTGATTTTCCTTTTTGCGCCTGTACTCGTCAGGCTGAGTGTCTCTATAAGTCCTTCATCATAATAATCGGGCATTCCCGTTTTGCCTGTTTGGATGGCAGCACGTGCGGCATGGTTATCATCAAAAATTATCATTTGGCTATAGTTTGGTTCATGCATAGTCCGTTTTACATGTTTGCCTAAGACTTTCACCAATGATTTACCCCGATAGCTGTGATCTACCCGTAAATCTCCAGCATAGCGTAAGTTTTGAATGTTCCGATTGATATAACACGGACGGTAACCATTGCTATAACAGGCAACTTTCTTTTGACTCTCGGTATCTTCAATCACGACATGCAGTTTATGCCGATAGACGATGTCGGATGCCTTAAAATAACTTGGTTCACGCTGAAAGCTGATTTGTATGCCTTTGGTGGTCATGGGTACGGCAATTAACTCTCGTAAAGCCTCGTCATCTGCCAAAGTCGCTTCACGGGTAATAAGCGTATTATCAGTAAGTGGTGTATTTGTTTTATTCATTATTCACCTGTTGTGCGGTCTGTGTAGGAACCAAATTGTTTAAACGCCCCATTTGGTCGAGTAGCTGATAGACAAACACCACTTCGTCTTGATCATTTACGGTTTTCTGGGTTTGTGCATCGAGTAACTTCTGCTCGGTATTAAGCAAATCAAAAGTGGTTTTGGTGCCCACATCGAACTCTTTACGGGTATAGACAAAGGCAATAGACGCTGCCTCTATGGCATTTGCCAATGCGTCTTTATTTTGTCGAATGGTTTGAAGCTGCGCATAGGTGGTACGGGTACGCTTATTCAAGTCCAGCTCAAGACTTCGAATTTTTTGCGCAGCCAAATCGATATCGGCCTGCGCTTTTTTGACATTGGCCCGATTTAAACCATCGTCATAGAGCGGCACATTGAGCTGCACCCCAACCATATAGTTATTACTTTCAGAGCCAATATAACTCGCTTCATCTTGCTTTCCGGCACGACTGGTCAGCATGACCGTTGGCCAGAGTTCGCGTTTAGTTAAAGCATATTGTTTTTCGGCAGCCTGCTTTTCATATTTAGCCCGCATTAACGCCGGGTGGTTCTTGGTTTGAGCCAATATTTCATCTAGGTTAGCGGGAATAGGAGGTAATTGATTGATTGGAACAAGGTTGTCAGGTGTTGTACCTGTCACTTGATAAAACTGCGCTTCACTTACGGTCAAGTTAGATTGCGCTTGTGTAATATCGGCTTGACCTTGTGCAACTTGTGCCAACACCTGAGCTAAGTCTGCACGGGTAATCATACCGACATCAAAACGGCGCTTTGACTCATATAAAGACCGTTGCAGATTTGCCATGGTCTTTTGTCTGAGTTCTAAAATGGCTTTCTTTTTTAATACGTCGGTATAGACCATCACGGTATTTAAAATCGTTTCCGATCTTTGATCTGATAAGCCTTGGTGTTGGGCAGAAAGCTGACTCTCGGCAATGTCTATTCCTAAACGGTGTCGTCCAGAGGTATAAATCGGATAATCTGCCTGCAATTGCAAACTTCGGCCTTTACGGTTTCCTTCGGTTGGAAACAAGACGTGTGAAGGCGTATTTATTCTTTCATAGTCAAGTTGCCCGACTAAATTAACTTTGAGTCCATCACGTTGCTTGGCCTGTTCAAGCATAGCGGTGGACTGGTTCACACTTAAACGGCTCACTTCAAGCTGGCTTTCATGTTTTAAACTTGCAGACAAAGCCTCATCTAAAGTCATGGCATGTGTATTCGACACCAACAACACGCCTAGATATAAGGCGTGTCGAAGTGTTAAAAACCGGGTATTAAATGGCTTCATCCCTTTCATAGTTGTTCCAAACTATTCAGGGTGACTTTTTTGAGTGGCTCAGGCTTGATATTGCCTTCGATAATGCCATCAAACATGACTAGTTTCTTGTACGCATTCCAACCATTATTGGCTTGGCGAATTTGAGGCTGATCGAGCTGCCCCAAGTTTCGTGCAAGTTCATAGTGGAAGTTTTGACGTAAGATACTGTCGATATATTCATTGTTAATGCTGTGATGAATTTCACCTTCAAAAAGCACACAATAAAATGGTTTTACTTGTTGTTGGGTATCAATCGCCAGTAAAGAAATCGCTTTTGACTCGGTTTCGTTTAACTGAGACAACAACTGTTGAGCGGTTTCAGGTGCTAGTTTTTCACCGACCAGATCTACCCCAAAACGACGGCCTTGAAACTCAAAACACGGAATTTGCTCTAAAAAGCCAGTCACTTTTAAGCAATCATCCAGACAGTAACGCAGTAAGCCATTACCCGAAGTAATCAGTGGGCTGACCACATCACCTTGTTTAAGCTGCCATGAAGGAACGATTTGACCTTGTTTCTCACCCTCTAAATATTCAAATTCATAGAAGTGACTTTGGTAAGCCAATGGGTATTGGTCGTTATAGGGAATAGTCACTACACCTTCCGTCGCCCATAAGCCTTTACCTTCAAACTGAACACTGGGCAATTTCTCTTTTAATTTTTCGGCCCACGCTTTTGAACCTGCGGTGTCCCAACTCGAAACCAGACTTAACTTTGGCCAAAGTTTTTTAAAGTCGATCTGTACGCCGTTTGAACTTGCAATTAAGGCTTGAGCACTTTCAGAGCTATGCGGTGCAGTGACTTCTTTTAAGGAAGCGTGACGACTGCCCCATTTACCACTTTGTAAAACCTCAATCACGTCTTTTTGCAATGCCTCTAAACGTTCAAGTAATTGCAATGCAAACGTTGGACTCCATACCGAAATCATGGCTAAGCTACGGTTTGCGACCAAATAACAAATGGTGGCAAACAGTGCATCGTCAGCATTGGCCGCAAATGCAACGTTACTTGGAACCGCTTGGGTAAACTTAGACAAAATGCGCTTACCTATACCAAGTAGCGCACTGTCATCATTTAAATTTTTATCTTTTAAAACTTCACGCTGACTTTCAGGCAACCACGACACCGACCAGTAGTGTGTACCAGAGCTAAGCTCTGGACACTTACGGTATAAACTTGCCATCCACGGTGCAATCGCATGGTCAAGTTCATCTAAAAACAACTTGGTATATGGAATAAACTTGATTTGTTCACTCGAACCACTGGTCGGCTGGAAACGAACCAGTTTACTGCTAGAGAGTGAAAGCTTTTGTTCACGGTAGCGCTGAATGTCTTCTCGCCAAGCGCTATAGCGAGTTGCAGGAAAAGCTTTTACAAACTGCTCATAGTTTTGAACCTGTTTATCTTTGGCCAAAGTAGAGGTCTGTAAAATCGAATGCAAAATTTGACGTTGCGTAGTCTCTAAGGCATTAAACTGTTTTTGGAAATTACGGTCAGATGCATCACACCATTTTTTTAAAATAAGATGCGAGCCGAGAGTCAACCATTGATTAGATTTCATTGGATAGCCTCTCTACGTTTTGTTTTATGGCTTAACTGCGCTTCAAATTTTCCTTTGCTTGTCGGCTTCGTCATCAGTTTTACAGGGAAACGGGCAATATCTTTCCAACCAAGTCGACCAATACATGGCAGTTCTGTACCGGCTCTCCAAGTTGGATTTTTCTGCTCAAAGAAATGAATATTTGGGTTCTTTTCTCTCATTTCGGCAGTAATCGGTGCGACTTCGCCTTTTAATGGTTGATAATCATCGCCAAAGTTGAGTAAACCGGCTTCTTTGTCGTAGTATTCACCAAAGAATTTTTCACAGTAATGTTCAACAACTTCCGAAAGATGTTGGTTTTCATCTTTAATGTTTGGGTAATACACATAATAGTTATTGGCAAGTAAGAGATAAGTCTTATAGCCTTTAGAAATGAGAAGCCAATAAAGTTCGTTAAAAGGATATTTAATTCGAAGCTTGATCATGAGTTTGAGCATGGTACTTTGCAATGTACGCGTGCCCCAAAACTTTTTCAAAATGACCGTATCACCGCTAAAGAGCACGGTATAATCTTTACCGTTTAAGTAGAAATGCTGCACAACTACCGTCGAGAAACCGACAATCTCATCTGTTTCTGAGTCAAAAATTAAGATCGCACCGCTTTTATTTTTAAAATCATCTACGAAAATAGAAAATCTGGTATTTTCATAATACTGCTCGTAAATGGAATACATCACTTTCAATCGTTCAGTATCGATTTGCTCTTTTTCAAAATATTGCCCATAAGTTGCGTTTTTCAGGTTCAATTTTGAAATCAGTTTATATGTTGTATTAATCATAATACTTTAATCTCCCACATCCAGATCTGTGAGTTCCCCTATCTCATACAGCGATATTCGAAACTCATATCAATGTTCTTTTTCTATGAAGGGATATGTTTTGATATGCCCTATTGTTTTCATTCTTTGAAAGCTGCCTTTTATTTCTAAATCGCTACATATTCATTTTCTTCCCCCGATCCATAAATATGGTTAAAAAGGCGGTCACAAACATAATGATTGCGAGCATGCGTAATAAGTCATTGAAACTCGATGTCAGTGCTTGAAAGTGAATGTCACGATAAATCACACTCAGTGCGATTTGCTGAGCATTTGTACCAACTTCTTGATATTGCGCCGTAAGCTGGTCGAGTCTTTCTGTAAATATCCAGTTTTGCGGTGTCATCGACTGATTAATCTGGGTGACATGCATGGCGGTCAGCCAGTCTAACGATGAGTTAATAAGAGCCAGTCCAACTGCGCCCCCAATATTACGCATCAGGTTATAAATACCGCTGGCATCGGCAACTTTACTGAGTGGCAATGTACTCATGGCCAAATGCGAAACCACAATCAAGCAAATCATGAGGCCAATACCACGGTAAATTTGTGGCCAAAACATAAAGTCATAATCGCTATGAATGCTCAAATGTGAATTGAGCCAGACACCAAAGCCCGCCAGAATCATTCCGACAAATACAGTTTTGCGCGTATCAAAATTGGGAATGAGCCACGCAAGAAACGGCGCAAAGCAGAACATGACAATACCTGTCACCATCATGACGTGGCCAATTTGGCTACTGTTCATTTCACGGACTTGTCCAAGAAAGACAGGAATCATGTAACCCAAGCCATACAGCGCCATACCAATCACAAACGTTGTAATGGCACTTAGGGTAAAGTTTTTATTTTTAAATACCGATAAATCGAGCAAAGGCTTAGGCTGAGTAAAACTTCTAGAGAAGAAAATCATGCCACCTACAACACAGACCATAAAAGCAACCCGAACGCCTGTATCAGCAAGCCAGTCATGTCGTGCGCCTTCATCAAGGAAATATTCCAGCCCACCCAAAAACATCGCCATACCAACGAGGCTGAACCAGTCCATACTTTTGATGAGTGAATAGTTCGCACGGTCGATATTTGGACCTGAGTAGATGACCGTGGCAATGATAATGCCCGGAATAATATTGATCAGGAACATCCAGTGCCATGAGAAATTATTGGTGAGCCAACCGCCAATGGTTGGGCCAATTGCTGGACCTAAAGTACTGATCATGCCAAACATGACCAAAGGTAATGAGCGTTTTGGTTCTGGAAACAGTAAATACAACGCCGTCATGGAAGTCGGAATCATCCCGCCACCCATAAAGCCTTGAATGCCACGGAACACCAGTAAACTTTCCAAGTTCCATGACAAAGCACAAAGTAAAGAACTCACCGTAAAGCCGATTGCACACATGGTGTAATACACCCGTGTTGAAAGCACTCGCGAGACAATACTCGACATTGGAATCGCAATAATCTCGGCAATTAAATAAACCGTTTGTACCCAAGTGACTTCATAACGACTTGCGCTCATGCCAGCTTGTACTTCGTTTAAAGAACTCGCCACAATCTGAATATCAAGAATCGCCATGAAGTTGCCAAAAATCATGGCAGCAAAAATTGCCCATGCAGTTTTTGCGGGAAACCTCCACTCGGCTTCAACATGCTTATTCATTTATGATTACCCAAAATTTTATTATTAAGTTCTTAGGTCAACGGTGACGCTCACCGACATTCCAGGTTTTATCAAATCAATATGTGGGCTTGAATCTATGGCGATACGTACAGGAATACGCTGTACAACTTTGTTAAAGTTGCCTGTGGCATTGTCTGGTGGCATAAGTGAGAAAGTCGCGCCTGAAGCGGGAGAAAAACTCTCAATTTTTCCGGTAAAGTTGAGGCTTGGATAAGCATCAAGTTTTAATTTAACTTTCTGACCGATATGCATTTTTTCAATTTGGGTTTCTTTGAAGTTCGCTTGTACATACAAACTATTTTCAGGAATGATCGCCATTAAGCGGGTTTGTGGAGAAACACGTGAGCCTTTTTGAATTGCCAGACTACCGATTTTACCGCTTACAGGACTAACCACTTTTGATGAAGCCAAATCGACTTGATACAGGTTTAAATTTGCATGGGCACTTTGAATATCTGCTAAAAGCTGCGCTCGACTCGCTTGTAAACTCCCCAACTGAGCTTCTGCTGCATTTACGGCGGCTTGTGCTTTGCTGAGCTGTGCCTGAGCCGTTAAATATTGAGACTGAATCCCTTCAAAATTTTGTCGGGTAATTACGCCATCTTTTAATAGATCTTGATAACGCTCGAACTCTTTTTTCAAACGCGCTAGATCTGCTTGCGCTGCCACTACACCACTATTTGCTTCAATAATTGACGACCGTGCAGACTTTTCATTTTGTTGTTGTACACCCAGTGCAGCTTCTTTTAGGCTGACCACAGAACGGGCTTGGTCATAACGAGCTTGGTAGTCACGATGGTCTAATACTGCTAAAGTTTCCCCTTTTTTTACAAACTGATTATCGTTAATTAATAACTCCATCACTTCGCCTGAAATCTTTGGCATCACCCAAGTGACATCGGCTTGTACATAAGCATTATCAGTAGATTGATAGAATCGGTATACAAAAAAATAATATAAGATGCCAGCAACTAAAAATAACAGCAGGACACTAAAAACACCCCAAGTTATTTTCTTTCGGCTTTGGAAATTAGTATCAGTTTCTAGCTGAGCTACGTTATCCATAATCATTCCGCTTATTTGTAATATTCGATTTTTTATTTAAGCCAATAAAATTATTGGTTTCTTTTTTACGTAACTTTTCACTTGGTTTTATTCAATGAATCGTGACAGCGTAAAATTTGGTGCAAATTATGGTTCTTAAGTGAATTAAATATCATTGACCTCTTTGACATATATTTCTTCTATTTATGTCAATTAATCATATTATATAAACTATGTTTAAAAATTATGTAATTCGAATTTGTCTAAATTTTAGATATAAATTTATTTTAAAGAATTAAATATAAATAATTGTTTTACAAATAAATTACCACTTAGTAGACATAGTTTTTTTAAATTTACTAAATAGCCTTTTATTGCAGTATTATTAAATATAAGTTTAATTATGTAATAATTAAGTATTATTAATTAAAATAATGTGTAATTTCAAAATTGATTAACAATTTAAATTGTTATAGTTATACGAATAAGATATATAAGTTATAAATATTATATTTCTTTAAATTAACAACAGTAAAACTGACAGAATGTTTAATCTTATAAGTAATGATTGTTTAATAAATAAGCTATTACAACAACTAAAATAGCTTATTATTTTTAGATAAAACCATCTTACAAATAAGTTTAAACCTATTATTAAAAGGTGAACAAACCTTTAAAAATAGTGATTTAAGTGGTTTTGTTTATTAATTAAACTCTTAAAAATTTCTTCAAAGCTATTCCAAATGAAACCCACTCATTGAGTGGGCTTTTTTATTGTTAACCGTTTTGCCTGAGGTGGTCTTGGAACTCTTGGTCGTGTATTTTGTCGTAATTAACAGGGTCATAAACACATCCAGTTAAAACAACAATTACAGTAAGTACAGCAACCAATTTTTTCATTGAGACAGCCTTTCCTTTAACGCAAAAGATTTGCTTTAAGTATACTCCTCGGTAGCCATTTTGACTGGACATAATTAAGGCAACTAATTGTTATTTTTAAATTATTGCTGTTCTTTAGCCTATCATTTGATTGTTTAACAAGTTCAAATCACGGATTAGTACAAAACTTAAGCCTCAGTCGCTAAATACCAGTTTTTCCAAGAACTGGTTCCTCTCGTTTCAAGAGGCACCGTTGGAATCAGTTTCTCTTTTAATATTTCGGTTTTTTTAACCGCTTTGGCAAGTCTTGCTTTGACAGAATGAATACATTCACGATCACCAAATTCACAGCGGTCTAAAGTTGTTCCACCGCAAGGACCATTGGCTAAGCCTTTGGGACATGTTTCAGGGCAAATATATAAAGTGTCACCTAAACGGCACTGACCACAGCTTTCGCAACCGACTAGGCTATGTTTACTCAATACTTCTGTTTTAAGTAATGCTTTAGCAACCACAGAATTTTCCCAAAAAGGCGCTTTAAAAATAAACCGCCCAACGCCTTTGGCAATTTTAGATCCGAACAGGGCCTCATGCATCACATGCAGTTGGCGATATTTAATGATTTGTTTAGATGTTGGCTGACGTGAAAAACGAGCAATTTCAGGGGTAAACTCTTTGCCTGTCGTGACTTGCCAAAGTGAATTCCAAAGCTCTTCTAAGGCCTTAAGGTTAAGATGTCTGTATTGCTCGATGTAACTTTCAAGCAGCATTTGCTCTTCTTGCTTATGACAAGCAGATAAATGAATACCCGCAAATCCTAAGTGTTTACATATTAAAATTTGTAAAGCGCAGCGCAAATAAACACGGTCTGTATGCCCTGTCTGTTTTTCTTCTGCCAAGACTTTTAGCATGTGTGGAGTAATCACAATACCCGCAACTTTATGCTTTACCATGAAGTTGGCACGGCCTAAAGTCAGTGGCATGACGCAAGCTAGTATTTGCTGCGAATAATCATGCTTGGTTAAAAATGATTTGGCTTGTTTTAAGGCTTCAATGTCATAGCCCAATTGGGTAATGATAAAGTCAGCACCTGCTTTAATCTTCTTATGCAGTTTTAAATACTGTGCATCACGCTCAGCTTCGACATATTTAAACGGATTAAAAGCAACCCCAATACGAAAACCACCATGTTGCTTAGCTGCCATTACGGCGTTTACCGACTCTAGGTAACGACTACGAGGCTGCCCATCTCGTCCATTATGATGTTCTTTGAGTTTGTCGCCTGTAAGCAATAACAAGTTTTGAATATTGGCAGACTTGGCTTGTTCTAAAAAGCGCTCAAAGTCTTGTATGTCTCGGGCCTTACCTGAAAAGTGTAAGACTTTCTCTATTGAGTCAGGGTAACTTTTGCTGGCTTCAAGCGGCGCGATATCATGATCTGAATGTACACGATCTGCCAATGTCATTGCAGCCGGATATCCTGCAAACTCATGTCTTACAGGATAAATTTCATGTAGTGAAGTGAGATATTCCACCAACACAAAAAACTGGTTTTGCTGGAAGCAGGGAGAAACGTGAGACATAGGCAAAGTGCTGATCAAAACATGACATCAATCATAAGCGCGGCATTATAAATCAAAGTGCATCAAGATGCGCTAGTTAGAAAGCTCATTGTTTTGCTTATCTTCACTCTCTTTATTTCTAGGTAATTCGAGTGAGCGAGGAAATATAAAATCGAAAGAATCGAGTGCATAGCGGTAAAGCTGAGCTGGTCGTTTGCCTACAATTTTACTGTGATTGGTTTCTTCAACTGCGCCCGCTTCTATCATACGGCGTCTAAACGCTTTTTTATCTAAGGATTGCCCAAGAATAATTTCATAAATAGTCTGTAGCTCAGTAAGTGTAAACAACTCAGGCATGAGACTGGCTGGCAATGCGGTATAGCGAGTTTTATTGGTTAAACGCTCTAAAGCTAAGCTGAGCAGTTCATTATGATCAAACGCCAATGCTAAATCTTTTGCTTTTGCTACAGGCACCCATTCACTGTATTCAGCCAATGCTTGATGTTGATAGGCATTAAAATCAATTAATGCAAAATACAAAATAGTCACGGCCCAACCACGCGGGTCACGTTTCGCGTTACCGACAGAAGCAACTTGTTCTAAGTAAGGTGAACTAATCCCTGTTTTTTCGACGAGCTTACGATAAGCTGTGGCCATCAAATCTTGATCATGGGTTAAATCGGCAAAACCACCCGGTAAAGCCCATTGGTCTTTAGCTGGAAAGTTGGGCCGCTTAATGAGTAATACCTGCAACTGACCATTAAATACCGAGAAAATAGCCATATCTACAGTGAGTAAAGGTGCGTCATAATCTCGGCGATCATAACTGGCAAGGAATTCTTGTTCAGTTTGAATAGTCACGTTCAGTCTCTCAGTGAAAATGATGAGCCGATACTCATGCAACGGCTCATCTAAACTCAGTTATGCGATGGATAAACGCTCACGTATTTGATCCAAAGTACACTCATACTGAAGTTTACCATTTTCAAAGACTGTTTTTAGTGCTCCACCTTGTTCTTGTTCGGCCGTTTGCTCATCAAACAAAGTAAAGCCATTTTCACTTTCTTCGATGCGTAATAGACCTTTCGCAGATTTTTTAACGCCTGAGTCAGTAATCGGGTCTTTAAACAGTTCGCGGCCTACACCATTCACCTGTCCCCAAGTCGCTTTCACAGCAAACCCAAAGGTATCGCGAGTTAAGTAGTTATAGGTAAAACTGCCTATACCAAACACCAAGTTGTTTGAAGCAAAACCTTTGGCTTCTAGCCCTTCTAAAATACGCTGTGCACGGTCTAGGGTAATGGAGTCACCATAAATTAAACCGACACGTTCATTCAGTACTTTATAGCCTTGGTCAGTTGTTGTACCACCAAACACTTCCCATAAACATTCAACAGCGCCTTTATATGCTGGGCTACCGACTTCGGCGTTTGTGTCACCACAAATAATTTTAACTGGGTCACCAGAGTCTGGACGGAAAACCAATTTAGCCAAGCCTAAAGCATTAGGTTGTCGCGCCAAAATTTCAGGTTTTAAAGCCACCGTAAATTCTGTAATGACTCGCCAAAAGTCCCAAGTATCAGACACAATACTGACAACACCAGACGGATAAAGCTCGCAAATTAAACGTTTAAATGTTTCGAGCTCACTGTCTTCTGTGCCCATACACATCACACTGTGTTCGGTCGCTGGTACAGATACCCCAATCACACCTGTGGCATTGTAATATTCTTCTGCGTAGTCGATTGAAGCAACCGAGTCTGTTCCAATAAAACTGGTTAAGTGGCCTACTCCTGATTGTGCCGCATCATATATTCCACTCATGCCACGGCTACTAAAATCATGTCCTTGCACAGGTATAAAATCGAGTGGTGCGCCAGTTTTTACGGCATATTGAGTTAATAAACGTTTGTACTCGTAGGCAATCGTTGCTGTAGTGCAGCTTTTCCAAAGTTCAGCACTTAATACAGTTTCAATATAGTTGGTGAGCCAAAAGAAACGCGGGTCGGTATTAATTACAGTAAGCACAGGTACACGCATATTGACGCGGCTGCCTTCTGGCAAAGCTTTAATGCGTAATGGTAAATAGCCCAAGTCATGTAATGCTTCAATGTGATCAACCGGCACAGCACCTTCACCTAATGAACTATCCATACGGCGTTTATAAGCAGCTACCACTTTGTCTTTAGGTTGCTTAAAAAAGCCTTCATTCCATGTATCAATTAAAAAATGTTTGATAAAACCCTGAAGACCAAAGAACACAACTTTATCATCGAAGTCAGGCAACATTTTTGCGAGTCGAGATGAACGCGGCGTAAAGTTTGCGTACACGTATTCTGTACCTGCTGGATACTGACGTCTGTGGTCGGCTTTATAAAAATCGATAGCGTTTAATGGATTAAGTTTAATCGTCATCTTTGTTCTCTTTATTCTGCTGCAAAAGCAATTACTGAAATTTTGTCTGATGGTTGTTGTGGAAAGCTGTCTGAGGTAAACAGTTGCTCTAACAGTCCATCAAAAACCTCTGTTCCTTTACTGAAAATACCGTGGGTCACATATAGAACGACCTTATGGCAATTGAGGCGACGCAGTTCTTTGGCAATACCAATAAAGGTTGCACCGCCGTCGCAAATGTCATCGGTAATGACCGCTGTGAGGCCTGATAAATCAGTCGCATGTACATGTGTACCTAAAATTTTGCCAGTCACCGGATCACGTTTTTTATCGCACTGAACAATAGTGATTGGTTGTTTGCGCTCAGAATTAAAAGCATCTGCGACCATTTGTGTACGCGCTTTTGCGCCTTTGTCTGGGCAAACCAGTACTGTTTTTTCATCTTTTAACAATGTGCTTAGCGCTTCACTCTTTGCGATGATGTCGACTGAACTGATGTTTACAACTTCACTAAAAGAAGTATTGGCAGCAAGTAAGGCTGTTGTTACTTCACTATGGCAGTCCCAAACAGTCACCTTGCCTTGTTTGCCCGCCTTTTTGTCAGCATTGATGTTGAGTAACTTGGTCATCACATCAAGCGAGAACGCTTGGCCTACTGCACAAATACGGTCCTGACGTGCATATGGAAAATACGGAACTTCTAGGTCAATGGTTAAACCCTGAGTCAGCAATATATTTTCAAGTAGTAAATAGTCCATCACATCGTGACTTGAGGCCATGTGTGCACGAACCAATACATTGCCATATAGTGAACCTAAGGTTGTCTCATCAATTTGAACATGACGCTCGCCACCAGAAAACTGCGTAAATTTCACTGGAATTTCGTTTCTTGCCGCATCTAAAAGCTGGATAGCCATATCATCCTCTTTTTGTCTGATGACCTTCGATGAATATATAGTGGCACAAAGCCACTATATATTTCAAGTCTAATTTTTAAACTTTTTTCAAAGCCCTTTAAGACATAAAATTTGCAGTTTTAGAGCATTTAGAAATTCGATATTTAAGAGAGATTATTCTTCAATTAATTGAAATAAAAAGTTAATTTACAAAAAGCATGACGAGTAGAACTACTATTAAAAGTAGCGGATATAACTTTGCCCGCCATAAATCAGGTAGTTTTGAAATAAATTTTTCTGAAAAATATAGTCCAATCCATGTTCCAGCAACCAAGAATAAAGCAGCTTCAAACCAGATGAGACCGATAAATCCGTTGGGTCTCCATGTAGGTTGCCAAAGTGACAATACGCAATAGGTCAGCGTTGCAGTTAAAGACAAAGGCAGCGTGAGAATGTTTGCAATAGCCGCAGCCTCTGCCATAGAACTGCCCCGCCGCCGTAATAAAGGAACCGTCATTACACTTCCTCCAACACCTAAAAGTGCTGCAACCCAACCAATAATGCCCCCTTTAATGAGTTCACTGTTTTGTCCATAGTGTTGCTTTTGCTTTGAGGTCACCATAAAGCCTGGTCGGTAATAACAATCTAGAATGGTTATGAACACATAGCCCATAAAGATCCAGCGAAGCCAATTTCCATTAAACAATGAGGCCATTACCGCACCGACAATTCCACCAAGTGCAATACCACCCCACAAAAAGCGGATTTTTTGCCAATCTATATGTCCAGACCGATAGTGCCGAAAGACTGCAAAACTTGCCGCGCACAGCATGACAAACGCTGATGTGGCTACGGCGATTTGCATAGCATGTATGCCGACACTACTTTCATTGCCCCACTTTTGAATAATGACTGTATAAAGCAAAGGTACAGCAACAAATCCGCCGCCAAAACCAAATAACCAAGTGGTTATGCCTGAAAGTAGCCCAAATAAAAATAGCTCATATAGCATGATTATCTTCCTCACGTTTATAGAGGCATGATATAAAATAGCTCTATGGCAAACTAACGTAGAAAAGCCATATTTTTATTTGTTTCAGCCAAAAATATATGCGTAATATTTCAATTAACGAGGTAGACCATCTACCACAAGCAGTTCTAGCGTTAGGGTCAGATTATCCTGCTGATACCTTGTTAGATACACATAGCCATCGCCGTGCACAGTTCTTATATGCACCCGAAGGCCTCATGAAAGTTGAAACTGAAGATGGACAATGGCTCGTATTACCGTACAGCGGTGTATGGATACCCGCAGGCAAACCACATCGGGTATGGCTATCTAAAGTCAGTACTTATAGTTTGTATATAGAAGTGAGTAGTGCCGCAAGACAAGCAAACTATTGCGAGGTTATACAAGTCTCGCCTTTGTTACATCAATTGCTCATTCAGGCAAATCAACTGCCTATTGACTACCAACGTGCAGGCCGTGATGGTGCTCTTATCGATTTATTGTTATATGAATTAGAAATTGCACCAGCCCTGCCTCTGTTTATTCCATTGCCTCGCAACACATTACTATCTCAACAATGTGCTGAGTTTATGGAGCGTCCCGATATTCATAGCAGCCCTAAAGATTGGGCACATGACCACAATAAAAGTGAACGGACTTTTCACCGCTGGTTTAAGTCTGAAACTGGCTTGTCCTTTCAAGCTTGGCGTAATCGAGTCTGCATCATCTATGCTTTAAATGCCTTAAAAGAAAATATCTCGATTACGGAAATTGCTTTTAGTTTGGGCTATGAACACTCGGCAGCTTTTACCGCAATGTTCAGCAAAATTATGGGTTATCCACCTACCCATTTTCAAAAAAGATTTCATGCGTATGATAAGACGCTATAAAGATTTACTCATATGAGTCGTGTCATACGTATCGATCCATTCGCGTTGAATAACCTCAAAACCTTGTAGAGTCCAAAACTCTTCAGCCGCCGGTAAAAATGGATGAGTATGCAAATACAAAGTCGTAATTTCACTGTTTTTGGCATGGCTAAACAACATGTCACATAGCTGAGTTGCGATACCATTACGGCGGTATTCAGGCAATACAAACAACTTAACCACCTCAACCGTATTAAGCGGTAAATTTAAATCAAAACGATGGTCATAAGCTCGATATGCAATTGTACCAATAATGCGGTTTTGATCTTTTACCGTAATAAAACAGCCCAATGGGTCATGGACATAATATTGTTCAAAATTTTGTAAATCTTTGGGGACTTGCCCATGATAAATTTCTGGGAATAAGAGCTGTCTTGTATAAAGCGCGAATTCTACCGCAGACACATAGTCTGATTTGCCCACTAGCTGATAATTCAACATATTCATAGCCAAGAATGATCAGGAATCACAATGGTTTTGTCTTGAATCATGGCTTCATGGAACTCAACATCATAGACACTTTTTAAAAACTTAGGATCGGTTATTCGTGTTTTAGACTCAGGCTTAACCACTTCGTGTTGGCGCATAAAAAATAAATGGTCTGCAAATAAAAAAGCTAAATTGGGATCATGCATAATTGCAATCACCGTAAAATTTTGCCGCGATAACTGACGCAACTTTTTCATTAAATAAGACTGGTAATAAACATCGAGATGATTGGTTGGCTCATCGAGCAAAATGACTTTCGGTGCTTGCACTAAAATACGGGCAATCATGACCAATTGTCTTTCACCACCCGATAGCTCGGTATAAGGACGATCACGCAAATGCTCAATATCTAAATCAAGCAAAGCTTGGTCTACACGTTCCCAGTCTGATTTTGAAGGTCTATATCTGCTAAAAGCAGCACGCCCCGTAATCACGACATCTTTAACCAAAAATGGAAATACGGTTTTATGAAACTGCGGTAAAAAGCCGAGCAATACAGCCCGATCTTTACCTTTAAAGTCCGATAATGGTTTTCCTGAGTAACGAATCAAGCCATCTTTTACAGGTTCTAGGCCCGCCATCAATTTAAACAGTGTCGATTTACCACAACCATTACGCCCTAAAATCACTGAAAACTGATTTTCAGGAAACTCTAGATGAATATTTTTAAGAACCTGTTTGTGCCCATAGGCATAATTTAACTGATCAATTTGAATCATGCCCACTGAGTCCTCTGTGTTTTCATTAATAATAAGAAAAATGGTGCGCCAAGGAGCATGGTAAAAATACCAATCGGTATTTCAAATGTCAGTAAAACCCGAGAAAAGTTATCAATCAACAGTAGAAAACTGCCACCTAACACCATATTGGCAGGAATACTGTAGCGATGATCTGGCCCAACCAACATTCTCACAATATGCGGCATAAACAGCCCATATAAACTAATAATACCTGCCGCAGCCACAGAAGTTGAGGTACATACAGTCACTAGTACAATTAAAAGAAGTTGTTCCCACCTTGGGTTAACACCCACCGCCT
The DNA here is from genome assembly GCF_011075215.1 of Acinetobacter sp. EKM10A. Lineage (NCBI taxonomy): Bacteria > Pseudomonadati > Pseudomonadota > Gammaproteobacteria > Moraxellales > Moraxellaceae > Acinetobacter > Acinetobacter sp. EKM10A. The sequence goes on from NZ_JAALLK010000002.1 coordinate 381,844, forward strand.
GTGCTTCTTCAGCACCGAGTGCCATTAAGTTTAAGCGCCAACGCATCGCAAATAACCCAGCAAGACCAATACAAATCGGAAGCACGGCGTATTGAACCTTTTGCCAAGAAGCCTGATGTAAGTTGCCCATCGTCCATTGCACAATTGCTTGTAATTTAAATGGATCGCTTAGGTATTGAATAATCGTAAGTCCTGCTAAAAACAGTCCCGAAACAATCATGCCCGATAAAATTACCATCACTAAAGACGTCTGACTTTCATATTTTTGATGTGCAAATAAATACGTTAAGCCAACAGCACAAACGCCAAAAATAAAGGCTGATAGATTGGGTGAAAGCCAACTTAAAGAAAGTGCCAAGGCTGCACCGAACGCAGCGCCAGATGAAATACCAAGTACATACGAGTCGACCAAGGGATTACGAAACAAGGCCTGCAAGCCATTACCCGCGGTTGCTAATGCGGCTCCCACCATAGAGGTCAGTAAAATTCTAGGCAGCCTGACATTTACTAAAATGTTTTGCATCAGCCTAAATTGTTCTGCATCAAAATAAGGTGTACCAAAGACTGCTTGCATCCCCCACCGCAAATAATCCCATGCACTCAATGTTTGAGTTGGCCCAATAAGCAATGAGATAAAAATCATGATGAAAGGTAACGGGTAAAACCAATAATATTTCAGCTTTTCCATATTCATTGCACCAACGCTTTAGCAAGCTGCTCACCATACAACTTGGTTAAAATACGCTGTTGTAAAGTACTTACTGGTAAATCAGACTGTTCAGGATAAATACTGTGATTTAGATAAATCGCCGTAATAATGATTTTGATGGTGTGCGGGTTATATATAAATGCAGGACTCAAATTAAATACCTTTCGGTTTAGTACAGCGCTTAAACCCTGTAATTCTTTTCGTTCATAAATCAGTTTAGGATTGGTATTCCAAAGCACAATATTGTCAGGGTTCCATTCAATTAATGTCTCGGGGTTTACGTTAGGTTGGTTAGCAGCGGTCTGAACAATGTTGTACGCACCCGCTAGCTCAATAAAGTCATTGGTAATCGACTGACGTCCCGAGGTAGAAAAAATTCGTCCACCAGACCAAGCATAGTAAATCGATTGTTTATTTGGCTGACGGGCCGTTTTGGCTGCGACTTCTGCCACAATTTCATCAGAGAAATTTAAAATTTCCTGAGCTCGCTTTTGGGCGCCGCTCAGAATAGCAATTTCAGACAGTTCTTCTTTCACTTGTTTATAGGTGCCTGACTCCATTACATATACAGCGATGCCAAACTGCCGTAACAGTTCAATCGTTTGAGTCTGCCCGCTTCCTACAATCACCAGATCTGGTTTTAGCAACACGAGACTTTCAATATTGGTTGCATTGGCTCCTTGCGAAGGTGCTGCAAGCTGCTTATTAGCAATGCGTTTATCTATTTTTGAATAGGCATTAAATAATAAAGGTTGAATGTATACTTCAGCAGGTATACCAATTACTTTGTCACCTTGCCCTAGCATATAGAGGCCATCTAAACCCGACTCAAACAAAGAGACAATTCTTTGGGCAGGTTTGGTTACACAGACTTTTGTATTTGTACTATCAAAGACACATATTGAATGAGAGGTTGAGTTTTCTTGAGTTTTTCTATTTTGCTCAGATGAGGAACATCCACATAGAATGAGTAAAGTGAGTAATGAAGCCAATAACTTCATTATGGCACCCCGTGCACAAATAGAGTGCAAAATAAAAAGATGTGTTTATTTAGTGCATTTTTCATGTGAAAAAAACACCATAAGAGAGCAAGACGGTTTGAATCATCATTTATACAACAATCAAATTAAGTATGTTAGATAACGCCTTAGATAGTAAGCAAAAAAAACGCCAAATTTACCAACTAATAAAAACTATTTAATGATTGGGCAAAAAGTCTATAAAAGCGAGTCAAATAATTTAATCATGTTTATAGCGGTGAGCCTCGTGTTAGGACTCAGCATACCTGTTTTTGGATTTAGTATTTTATTTAAGCTATTTATCTTTGCTATCTTTGCTATGCGTAAATATATACCTTCTAAATCATAGCGCTTGCATTAATTAACCTGATGGGCTGTGCACACATAGCTATAGTATGCACAGCTCAAATAATGTCTGAATTAATCTTCAGACAATGTTTTCATATCAATCACAAAACGATACTTCACGTCGCTCTTTAGCATACGTTCAAAAGCTTCATTAATGTTTTGCATATTAATCATCTCTACTTCAGAAACGATATTATGCTCACCACAAAAATCGAGTAGTTCTTGTGTTTCTTTAATTCCACCAATAACCGAGCCTGCAATTGATTTTCTACCTAAAATCATAGGTACTGAATTTGCGCTAATTTCACCTAAATATCCAACTAATACAATGGTTCCATTTAAAGCTAAAGTTGGAATATAAGGCTTCAAATCATGGTTATAAGGCACAGTATCAACAATTAAATCAAATTGATTTAATACCGACTTCATTTGATTCTCATCTGTTGATAACACTACATGATGTGCGCCAAGTTGTTTTGCATCTTGTTCTTTGTTTGCTGAGCGAGTAAATAGTGTCACTTCAGCGCCTAGAGCATTGGCAAGTTTAATTGCCATGTGTCCTAAACCACCTAAACCAACGACAGCAACTTTACTGCCCTTTCCAACATTCCAGTGACGTAGCGGTGACCATGTGGTAATACCCGCACAAAGTAGTGGTGGTACAGCTTGAGCATCCAGATTTTCAGGTACTTTTAATACAAAATCTTGACTACAGGTAATGCTTTGTGAATATCCACCATAAGTTGGGCGTTGGTCATGGCGATCTACGCCGCCATAAGTCTGGATATTACCTTCTTCACAATATTGCTCGAGTCCTGAATGACAAGCAGAACAAGTACGGCATGAATCGACCATACAGCCAATGCCCACTAAATCACCAACTTTATACTTTGTGACTTTAGGACCGATTGAGGTAACACGTCCAACAATTTCATGGCCCGGAACTAATGGATAAGCACTAAATCCCCAATCGTTTTTAGCTTGATGTAGATCAGAGTGACAAACACCACAATACTCAATTTGAATGACAACATCATCTTCACGTGGGGTTCTACGTTCAAATTTAAACGGAACTAAAGGAGTTTCTGATGACAGCGCGGCATAACCTAAAACTTCAGTTGTCATATTTTTCTCTCATGTTTAATGTTTAAATAGAAATGATTTATTCACTGGATATTCATTAATGGCTATTGATTTTGAAACCATATAAATATGCTCTGGAAGCGGTAGTCCAGCAGAATTGAATCAATCAGTTTTTGCCATGTTCATCAGTATAAAAATGAAAGTTGCAAGGTGTTGTTCTATTCCTCTCACAGATTTGCCTAATCCTCCGAATTGTTGCACTTCTCACTATTTTTCTTATTTGAAATGCCTACAATAAAAATACAGAGGGTAATCGGTAGAATCTGAATGGCGAATAGGTCTAACCATAATCAAGAATTGGCTCAACTTGTCGATCAATGGACACGAGAAAAAGGCACATTCGAAACAGCTATTACGGGACTGACTTTATATCGTGCAGAGACATTGACCAAACCAAGTAGCAGCATGATGGATGCGAGTCTATGTATGATTGCTCAAGGCAAAAAACAGGTGATTCTTAGCGAAGAGACTTATACTTATGACTCTAACCATTTCCTTTTTACTGCAATTGACCTGCCTGTAATTGCTCAAGTGCTTGAAGCTTCTGTTGAACAACCCTATCTCTCAATTGTGCTAAGGCTAGACCCATATTTACTTGCTCAAATCATGCTTGAGGCCCATATTCCCTTTAAAGATGTAAATACTGAGAAAAAAGGAATGGCTGTTGGAGTAGTCAATTCAGAGCTGAATGATGCGTTTATACGGTTAATAAAACTACTAGATACGCCACAAGACATTCCCATCTTGTCTCCTCTTATTATTAAGGAAATTTTTTATCGTTTATTGATGAGCCCGCAAGGCGATCGACTTAAACGTATTGTAGCGGCAGGCACTACAGGTCATCGAATTGTGAAGGCGATTGAATGGCTGAAAACAAATTTTGCGAAACCATTTAGTATTGAAGAACTGGCAAGCACAATGGGGATGAGTGCATCAAGTTTTCATCAACATTTTAGGGATATAACCTCAATGAGTCCCTTACAGTATCAAAAGAGAATGAGGTTGACCGAAGCACGGCGTTTATTAATGACCGAAGAATACGATATTTCATCTACCAGCATGCAAGTCGGTTATGAAAGCTTGTCCCAATTTTCCAGAGAATATAAACGCTTTTTTGGGGTTTCTCCATCAGTAGATATTAAGAATATATAAAAGCAATAACGTGGACTATTAACAAATTAATACCAGAAAAAAAGCGGTACTTGATTATGTCTATTCATCAAGTACCGCTAAAATTAAAGCAATATTACACATGATTCATTCGTTCAAGCTCACGAATTAAACCAGAATGATCAAGCTCACCATCTCCGGCAGCAAGCATATTTTCAAATAATTGACTGACTTTTTGGGCTATAGGTAAATTCAACTCAAGCGATTTAGCATAGCTAACGGCTGTATGAATATCTTTATGCTGGTTTCGAGCTGTACCTCCCGGTTTAAAATCTCGATTTAACATGCGTTCGCCATGCTGTTGCAAAATCGGAGAGTCTGCAAAACCGCCTGTTAATGCTTGTTTGAGTTTTATCGGGTCTGCTCCTGCTTTACTGGCAAGCAATAAACCTTCACTCACGGTTGCAATGGTGGATGCGACTATCATTTGATTGACGAGTTTTGCCAGCATTCCACAGCCAGCCTCTCCAACTAAAATTGGCCGCCCCATGGCAGATAGAACATGTTCAGTATGTGAAAATGTTTGAGCATCGCCGCCAACCATAATCGCCAGACTTGCATTTTGAGCACCTTTTTCACCGCCAGAAACAGGTGCATCTAAATATCTAAGTCCTCTTTCTTTACATTTTTCACTTTGTGTTTTTGCAACTTCAACAGGTATCGAACTCATCACTATGACCGTGCTTTCGGGTTTTAGCTGTGAGATTGCACCACGTTCTTGAAATAGAATTTCATCACAGGTTTTTCCATCACTGAGCATACAAATCAGAAACTCTACATCTTTTCCGACTTGTTCAAGTTCACTACAAACATGAGCACCCGCCTCTTTTAAACTTTCTGCTTTAGATGAAGTTCTATTCCAAACCTTAACTTGATGACCAGCTTTTAATAAGTTCATGGCCATTGGCATTCCCATAATGCCAGTTCCAACAAAACCAATCCGAGCCATTATTTCATCTCCGTAGCAGTCCGCACTTTAAGTCGCTGTTGTTCTACTTTTAGGCTATCAGACTTTAACTTTGCCAAAAGCAGTAACCCTAAACCGCCCATGGCGACAAATCCTGCAATAGCAAGGAACGCTACTGTATAGGTGCCCGTGGTGGTATATAAATAGCCAGTTAAATATGGACCAGTAAAACCACTTAAATTACCTACAGAGTTAATTAAGCCAATACCGGCTGCGGCGCCCACTCCTGTTAAAGTTTGCCCAGGGATAGTCCAGAAAATGTTAATTGCACTAAATACACCAATCGCGAGCAGAATAAAGCCCACAATAATTGCCCACGGTTGATTCACAATCAAAGCAATTGCAATTGCGAAAGCCGCCATAAGTGCAGCACAGGCACCGTGTTTATAACGCTCTTGTTTACGGTCAGAACGGCGACTCCATAAAACCATACCAACTGCCGCAAATGCATATGGAATTGCGGTAAGTAAACCATTTTGGATAAGGCTAATTTGCATACCAAAGGTGTTACGGAACGACTCTAAAACACTTGGTAAGAAGAAGAACATCGCATTTGAACCAGATGTAATTCCAAAATAGACAATTGCCATAATCCACACTAAAGGATTTTTAAACACTTGTTTAATGAGTTCACCTTTTGTTAAAGCAGCATCGGCAGATTGCTCTTTTTCTCTTTCTTCACGTTCTAGCGTATTCATGAGCCATTGGCGCTGCTCAGCTGTTAACCACTGTGCTTCTTTCGGGTTATTAGTTAAATATTTTAGACAGACTAATCCTAAAATAATGGAAGGAATCCCTTCTAAAACATACATCAAACGCCAGCCTTCATAGCCAATGGTATTGCCCCATTGCATAAGGCCGACCGAAATTGGCGCTCCAATAATTTGGGCAATTGGTAACCCTAAATAGAAAGTCGCGAAGACACGGGCACGATATTTAGCAGGAAACCATAAGGTTAAATAAAAAATAACCCCCGGAAAGAAACCCGCTTCTGCAATACCCAGTAAAAACCGTAAAATAATAAATTGGGTACCACTATGGATAAATCCCATAAGCCCGGCAATTATTCCCCAAGTAATCATGATTCGAGCAATCCATATCCGTGCACCAAACCGATGAAGTAAAACGTTACTCGGTACTTCTGCAATAAAGTAACCCAAGAAAAATACACCCGCCCCTAAACCAAAAATAGTTTGGGTAATTCCAATTGCATCATTCATATGTAGCGCAGCAAAACCAATATTGGTTCTGTCTAGAAAGGCCATAATGAATAAAATAATAAGAAACGGGATGATTCGACTCGAAATACGCTTAATTGTCTGCTCTTCGAGAGCTGTGACATTTTTGATATCTTCCATAATAACTCTCACATGAATTGGCGATCACTGCCATTAATTTTGGGTATCTTCTATATGTGCCTGAATGATGCTTTCAAAATTCTCATCTGCTTGGAAACCTAAAGATTCGGCATATTCAGCTTTCACTTGAACCGGCCAACTTTGAACAATCCTTTGAATCGTTTTATCTTCTTGCCACCGCACTAAATCAGTTGCTTGTTTACCGGCAACTTTTTCAAGAGCCTCAAGCATTTGCTTAACGGTAACGGTCAATCCCGGTAAGGGAATAATTCGGTTATCTTGGAGTGCATCTGAAGAAATTGACGCAGCCTTAATCATTGACTCAACACAGCGTCGTGGTGAAGTAATAAAAACCGGAGTATCTGGCGGGACTGGACAAACTGCCGTTTCACCTTTTAAAGGCTCGCGGATAATTGAGCTAAAAAATGTAGATGCGGCTTTATTAGGCTTACCCGGACGAACCACAATAGTCGGTAATCTTAAAACACGGCCATCAATAAAGCCTTTACGTGAATAATCTGAAACGAGCAATTCTCCTACTGCTTTTTGCATACCGTAAGAGGACTTTGGTGTAACCACCGTATCATCTGTTACAACTTCTGGTAATTGACCACCAAATACAGCGCAGCCACTCGCAAAAATGACTCGAGGCGTGGTTTGTTTTTTTCTTAATTCTTCTAATAAATTTAAAAGGCCATAAAGGTTTACATCCATTCCCAAGTCAAAATCGGCCTCTGCTGCCGAACTCACCACGGCGGCTAAGTGCCAAACAACATCAATTTTTTCTGTAATATTTGCCACTATGGTTTTGTCGGTAATATCGCCAATCACCACTTCAATTTTTGGGTCTTGCGGTAAATCATCACCAGCAAACGCATCAAACAAAATAATTTTATCGATGGGCTTAGCTTGTTTACCGTCTAAAGTCAGGCTTCCGGTTTTTAAAATCTCTTTGGCGATTTGCTTTCCAATAAAACCCGTGCCACCAGTAATTAACACATTCATACAGGGATCCTTTCCTAATTCTTATTCACTTAAAGATTTTTAATCATCATGAATTAAACGATAAGGAGTCCTTGCAATAATTTCCAATGAATAATTTCTAAATATTGATAACTTTTTAATATCAGTTTTATGATGAAACTTTGACTAAATTAAATAGGCTTTCTTTTAATTTAAAAGCCCCAAGTCTTCTATGACTTGAGGCTGAGGACTTTACTTACGTTTTGCATTTTTAAGTAAAATATTAATAAATGCTGCGGCTATATCAGACACTGGTTCATCTTTACGTGTCAAAATTCCATAATCTTGGGCATCTAAAATCAGGTCTGTTTCTAAAATCTGTAGTTGTCCTTCTTTCACCTGATCAATCACCATTGCTTCTGGCAACATACCCACCATAGGTGCGCCTTTTAAGATCTGTAAAAAGGTCTGCATCGACATGGTATTTACCGTATTTAAAGGAATTTTGACTTTAGCTCGGGCAAATGCACCTTCCATACGCTCCCGAATGGGTGTGCCTTTAGGATAAAGTACCCACGGCCATTTTAATAATTCTTCTAATGTACAAAACTTTTTCTGGGCACATGGGTGCGCATTATTGACAACAATGCAGAACGGTTCAGGGCCTAACGGCTGGAAATCGAAAAACTGACTTTGCGTCACATCGGTAAAGCGACCTATGGCTAAATCTAGAGTATGTTCACTCAACATTTCCATTAAATGGTCACTGGTCTGTTCAACAACATCGATAGAAAGTAGAGGCCATTGTTTCTTAATTTCGATAATTGAGTTTGGAATTACCACGGCGGTTGCTGCAAATATTCCTCCTACTTTTAAAAACCCATGTCCACCCAACCGTAAAATCTCGATGTCTTCGACAAAATGCTTTGCGTCATTCAAAACCCGCTGGGCATAACGAATGACATGTTCACCCAATGCCGTTACAGGCATATTTCGGGGCAGTCGCTCAAAGACCTGAAACCCAAGAAGGCCCTCAATTTCCTTTAGCATTTTACTTACGGCAGGTTGACTTAAATTCATCTGCTCGGCAGCCAAATGCATGTTATTGGTTCGAGCTAACGTCTCTAACAAAACCAAGTGCTTGAATTTAAGCCAGTTATTTAAACTTGAGTAAGTCAAATCTGCCATTTTTAAAATTCCTTTTTGATAACCACTGGTTATTAATAATTAAATTATTACGATTGGTGTTTATTAAATAAGAAACATATCATGATTTCAAATAAAAGAAGGAAGCTTTAAATGAACTTTACGTTAAATTCCCAGAACTCATTACCAGATGATGCAACTCAAGGATGCTTAATTGGCCGTGCGTGGATTCCAAATCAAATTTCGGGTCCATCCCCTATTATTTTAAGAGGCAATCAAGTTTTTGATATCTCGGAAAAATTTCATACTATTTCCGAGTTACTTGAAAGTGCCGATCCTTTAAAAGCTTTATCTGAAATTGAAGGAAGACCAGTTGGTTCAATTGATGAATTATTTGCCAATACTGTCGCCGAGCCAGATACCAACAAGGCATATTTTTTAGCCCCTATTGATTTACAAGTAATTAAAGCGGCAGGTGTTACCTTTGCTGCCAGCATGTTAGAACGAGTGATTGAAGAACAAGCCGGTGGCGATGCACAAAAAGCTCAATCGATTCGTGAGGTTGTACAAGGCGTAATCGGTGATAATTTAAAAACAATCGAACCCGGTTCTGAAAAAGCGCTACAACTCAAAGAATATTTAATCGAACAAAAAATGTGGTCTCAATATCTTGAGGTGGGTATTGGTACAGATGCCGAGATTTTTACTAAAGCCCCTGTTTTAGCAGCTGTAGGCACAGGACAAAATATTGGTATTCACCCAAAGTCTGAGTGGAATAATCCAGAGCCGGAAGTCGTATTAGTTGCCAACAGCCAAGGTAAGATTTTAGGCGCGACTTTAGGTAACGATGTGAATTTACGGGACTTTGAAGGCCGTAGCGCTTTACTGTTGAGTAAAGCGAAAGATAACAATGCATCTTGTGCGATTGGCCCATTTATTCGCCTTTTTGACCATACTTTTACTTTAAATGATATTCGTACTTGCGATGTTGAACTGCAAATTCAAGGCACCGATAACTTTGTGTTAAATGGGGTAAGTTCTATGTCGCAAATTAGCCGAGATCCTGAAGATTTAATTCAACAAACTCTTAATGAAAACCATCAATATCCAGACGGTTTTGTTTTGTTCTTGGGTACTTTATTTGCACCGACTCAAGACCGAGAACAAGCTGGGGCTGGCTTTACCCATAAAGTCGGAGATGTCGTCCGTATTCATTCACCTAAACTTGGTACTTTGTACAACACGGTTATGACCAGTGATAAAGCAACGCCGTGGAATTTTGGAATAAATGCTTTGATGCGTAATTTGAAGCAGCGTGAATTACTATAATTTTCACGTATTATCGATCGGTTGAATTGCAAGATTCATCCCGTAAATAAACTAAATTTCAAAAAGTATGAGTGAAAGGATCAAAAAATGAATGATCAAAATAAACGGATTTTTTTACGTAGCCAAGAATGGTTTGATGATCCTGAACATGCCGACATGACCGCTTTATATGTTGAGCGTTACATGAACTATGGTTTGACCCGCGCCGAGTTACAATCAGGTCGCCCGATTATTGGAATTGCACAAACCGGTAGTGATTTGACCCCATGTAACCGTCACCACAAAGAACTTGCTGAACGCGTTAAAGCGGGTATTCGAGACGCGGGTGGTATTCCAATGGAATTCCCTGTTCACCCGATTGCAGAACAAACCCGTCGTCCAACTGCTGCACTTGACCGCAACTTGGCCTATTTAGGTTTGGTTGAAATCTTGCATGGTTATCCGCTTGATGGTGTAGTGCTGACCACTGGTTGTGACAAAACTACCCCTGCATGTTTAATGGCAGCAGCCACAACAGATATACCTGCAATTGTGTTGTCTGGTGGGCCAATGCTAGATGGTCATTTTAAAGGTGAGTTAATTGGTTCCGGCACTGTGCTTTGGCATGCAAGAAACTTACTTGCCACTGGTGAAATTGATTATGAAGGGTTCATGGAAATGACCACTTCTGCTTCACCTTCGGTCGGGCATTGCAACACCATGGGCACTGCACTTTCCATGAATGCTTTGGCAGAAGCATTGGGTATGTCTTTACCGACATGTGCAAGTATTCCCGCTCCTTACCGCGAACGTGGGCAAATGGCCTATATGACCGGCAAAAGAATATGTGAAATGGTTTTAGAAGATTTACGTCCTTCTAAAATTATGACCAAACAATCTTTTGAAAATGCAATCGCAGTAGCCTCAGCTTTAGGCGCATCGAGCAACTGCCCTCCTCACCTCATTGCAATTGCCCGTCATATGGGTATTGAGCTGAGTTTAGAAGACTGGCAACGTGTGGGTGAAAACATTCCGCTTATTGTGAACTGTATGCCAGCGGGTAAATATTTGGGTGAAGGTTTCCACCGTGCGGGTGGTGTTCCTGCCGTTTTACACGAATTACAAAAAGCTGGTGTATTACACGAAGATTGTGCATCGGTTAGCGGTAAAACAATTGGGGAAATTGCCAAAAATGCAAAAACCTCAAATGCGGATGTCATTTTCCCTTATGAACAACCTCTTAAACATGGTGCCGGTTTCATTGTGCTCAGTGGCAACTTCTTTGACAGCGCCATTATGAAAATGTCTGTAGTGGGCGAAGCATTTAAAAAAACCTATTTATCAGATCCAAACAATGAAAATAGCTTCGAAGCACGCGCAATCGTTTTTGAAGGTCCCGAAGACTATCACGCACGTATCAATGACCCTGCCTTAAACATTGATGAACATTGTATTTTAGTCATTCGTGGCGCAGGTACAGTGGGTTATCCGGGCAGTGCTGAAGTCGTCAATATGGCTCCACCAGCAGAGTTAATTAAAAAAGGGATTGATTCACTGCCTTGCTTAGGAGATGGCCGCCAAAGTGGAACTTCTGCCAGCCCATCTATTCTCAATATGTCACCCGAAGCGGCTGTAGGCGGTGGAATTGCCTTACTTAAAACCAATGACCGTTTACGTATTGATTTAAATAAACGTTCTGTCAACGTGCTCATTTCTGACGAAGAGTTAGAACAACGCCGCCGTGAATGGAAACCGACGGTATCTCCATCTCAAACACCTTGGCAAGAAATGTATCGCAACATGGTAGGTCAATTATCTACTGGTGGTTGTTTGGAACCCGCAACTTTATATATGCGGGTCGTAAACCAAGACAACCTTCCAAGACACTCTCATTAATTTCAGGATATTTGTTATGACCATTATCGGACACAACTTTATTGGCGGTTCACGCAGCGCACAAAGTTCCACTTTAATAAAAAGTATTCATGCTACGACTGGTGA
>NZ_JAALLK010000020.1:0-286 GCF_011075215.1 Acinetobacter sp. EKM10A
ATCTAATCACAAGTAACTGTTTTTCAACAAGTTTCTATCTGCATCACCGCCGATGGATGTGCATTATAGACCATCTCAGTCCCTTTGCAAGGGGTATTTATCCCTTTTTCACTTGAGTGCCGTTTTTTTCTACTATTTTGCGAAAAAAGTGATATATATGGCTTTTTTTTAGGCATTTTTGCTATTTTTTATTGGTTTTTATCTTTAGCTATATAATCATTTTGGAGTTAGGGAGTCTTTTATATGGTTTTTATTCCTCTATAAGCTTTTTAATCCAAAGAAAAGA
>NZ_JAALLK010000020.1:376-50830 GCF_011075215.1 Acinetobacter sp. EKM10A
AAAGAATCCAAAGAATCCAAAGAATCCAAAGAATCCAAAGAATCCAAAGAATCCAAAGAATCCAAAGAATCCAAAGAATCCAAAGAAATATTAGAGCAAATACTCTACCTTCACTTTATATTTCTTCTTATTTTTTAATTTATTTTATTCTTAATAATAGTTAGATGGTTCCACGTGGAACGCTTAATTGGTTTTATGGTCTGAAATAAAAAAAGCAGGATTACTCCTGCTTTTCTATCACTACATAACTTTTAGTCAGTGAAAGTTACACGTGCAATTGCTTTTTTCCCAGACTGAATAATAAAAGTCCCGTTTTCTTTTACAGAGAAACTTGCATCTACTACATTCCAGTCTACTTTTACTGCACCGCGTGCAACAGCATCTTTTGCAGCTGCTGCATTTGGATTTAATCCTGCTACGCGAAGAATCGTGGCAATAAAGATTTCACCACCAAACTCACCACGTGAAATAGTTACTTCAGGAGTATCTGCTGGCACCTCACCTTCTGTAATACGGTTACCAGCACTCTTATGAGCATTAGCAGCTGCTTCAGCATCATGGAAGCGTTCAACCAACTCGAGTGCAAGAATACGCTTTACTTCTTGTGGATTACGGCCAGCCGCGATTTCATCTAATAAAGCTTTGATCTCATCTAGAGATTTAAAACTTAATAAATCGAAATAACGTTCGATTAAAGAGTCAGGCATTGATAATACTTTTTGGTACATTGCACCTGGCGCATCAAAAACACCAATATAGTTACCTAAAGATTTAGACATTTTATTTACGCCATCTAAACCTTCTAGAATTGGTACAGTGATACACACTTGTGATTCTTGGCCATAACGGCTTTGTAACGTACGGCCCATGAGTAAGTTAAAGGTTTGGTCTGTACCACCTAACTCAACGTCTGCTTCAAGTGCGATAGAGTCATAGCCTTGAACTAAAGGATATAAGAACTCATGAATTGCAATTGGCTGATGGTTGTTATAACGCTTAGTGAAGTCATCACGCTCTAACATACGTGATACTGTTTGCTGGCTTGCCAACTGAATAAGATCCGCAGCAGACTTTTGGTTAAACCACTCTGAGTTAAAACGTACTTTTGTTTTATTCGGATCTAAGATTTTGAAAACTTGTTCTTGATAAGTTTTAGCGTTAGCTTCAACTTGTTCGCGTGATAACGGCGGACGAGTTGCACTTTTGCCTGTTGGATCACCAATCATGGCTGTATAGTCGCCAATCAAGAAAGTAACTTCATGACCCAAATCTTGAAACGTTTTTAGTTTGTTAATAAGAACCGTATGTCCTAAATGTAAATCTGGAGCTGTAGGGTCAAAACCAGCTTTAATTTTAAGAGGACGATTCTCTTTAAGCTTTTTCAGTAAATCTTCTTCTGAAATAATTTCGTGCGTGCCTCGTTGGATGAGGGCAAGCTGTTCTTCGGCGGGCAAGAAATTTGACATCACAAAACCTAAACACATCAGTTATTCAATTTGTGCGATATACTAACATTTTTTCAGCGTCTTGCAGGGGAAGTTGCATATGAGCGCAATCTATATCGGCGTAATGACTGGCACTAGTATGGATGGTGTGGATATTGTTGCGGCTTCATTTGAGCCACTACAGCTTCATGCCACACTTACAGTTCCATTCGAACCCGAGTTACGTGATGAGCTTATGGCATTAACTTTACCCGATGACAATGAAATTGACCGCATGGGTAAAGCTGATGTTGCTCTAGCCAAAATGATTGGTCACGGGATTAATTCTCTCATTGAAAAGCACCAATTAGATCGTAGTCAAATTAAAGCGATTGGGTCGCATGGACAAACCATTCGTCATCGTCCAGAGCATGGTTTTACGCTACAAATTGGCGATCCAAACATTATTACTGAGATCACTCAAATCCCGGTCGTTTCAGATTTTCGTCGTAGAGATATGGCAGCAGGTGGTCAAGGCGCTCCATTAGTGCCTGCATTTCATCAGGCATTATTTCAACATCCAAGCATTCATCGGGTGATTTTGAATTTGGGTGGCATTGCCAATGTGAGCATGTTGCCTGCCAATAATCCTGACGGCGTATTTGGGTTTGATACGGGACCTGCGAATATTTTGATGGATGCATGGTGTCATCGCCATACAGGCCATCCATACGATGAAAATGGCGATTGGGCAGCTTATGGTCATCCTATTCGCTCTTTACTCGACCGTCTTTATGCTCATGAGTATTTTTCTAAAGAGCCACCTAAAAGTACGGGACGTGAAGATTTCAATATTGACTGGTTAGATGATCAGTTAATCGATTGGCGTAATGATTTAACTTATGATGAGTTAGAAGATACACCTGAAAATATTCAAGCTACCTTATTAAAACTTACTGTACGTGCCATTCAAAAAGCGATCTATCGTTCTAATATGGAAACAGGTGAAGTTTATGTATGTGGAGGTGGAGCTTATAACTCCTATTTGTTAGAACAATTACGTTGGCGCTTACGTAAGCACAATTGGTCAGTTCAAACCACTGATGTTTTAGGACTCTCCCCTACTTGGGTTGAGGCTACAGCATTTGCATGGTTAGCAATGCGTTTTGTGGACGGTTTAAGTGGTAATTTACCTGCGGTAACAGGAGCTTCAGATTTTAGAATCTTAGGCACGATCACGGCGGTATAAAGCTACTTATTCGATTTAATTAGATAGATTCGACCTCATAACACATTTCCTGACCCGAAATGCTGTTATTAAATTGGTCATAAAAATTCATGATAAATGCCAACAAAAATAAGTAAGGCATGTTGTTATGGATCTGACCAAACGTATTCATCAATACACACGTGGGGCTTGGACATTCGATGTAATTGATTCAGGCTCTATAGATGGCCCTCTCGTGGTTTTATTGCATGGTTTTCCAGAAACTGCCCATAGTTGGGAGCAGACTTCGGAATTATTGCATGAGCATCAATTTAGAACACTTGCGATTCATCAACGTGGTTATAGTTTAAATGCTAGACCTCAAAGCCGATTTCAATATTCCTTGAGTGAACTTGTAGAAGACGTAGCAAGTTTAATTAAACAACTTGGTCAACCAGTTTATTTAATTGGGCATGATTGGGGTTCTGTAATTGCGTCTAGTGTAGCTATGAAGTATCCGCAGTATATTCAACATCTCACTTTAGTTTCCGTACCCCATCAAGCTGCTTTTTTAAAAGCCTGCTTAAGTAGCAATCAACTACTAAAATCTTATTATTTTGCAGTTTTTCAGCTTCCTATTTTGCCCGAACTTTTATTTAAGAAAATGCCTAAAGTAGCAAGAAAATTTCTTAAATCATCTGGCATGACCGAACAGCAAATTGAAATATTCGAAACTGAATTTATAAAAGAAAATAGGCTAACTACGGCATTAAATTGGTATCGTGGTTTTTTTTGGGACAAACCTGAAAATCCTTTTAAAACAATAGACGTTCCCACTCTTTTTATTTGGGGTAAGCATGATATTGCAGTAACAAAAAAAAGTGCCATGTTAAATTCAGGTTATTTTAAAAATAATTATAAGGCTATTTTTATGGATGCCTCTCATTGGATTCCTTATCAAAATGCACCTGAACTCGTACAGTACTTTTTAGAATCTCTACATGAACAAGCATAATCTTATAAATAAAAAAACCTCTCATCATAGAGAGGTTTTTTTTATTTAAAATTCTTTTTAAATTGAGAATGAAGAACCACAACCACACGTTGTTGTCGCATTCGGGTTCTGCACAATAAAGCGTGAACCTTCAAGGCCTTCAACATAATCAACCACTGAGCCAACTAAGTATTGATAGCTGAGCGAGTCAACCAGCATCTTTACATCGCCATTTACAAATTCAGCATCATCTTCATTTACGCTTTCGGCGAAATTGAAGCCGTATGAAAACCCTGAACACCCGCCTCCGGTTACATATACACGTAACATGAGATCGTCATTCCCTTCACTATCACGGAGTTGGCGTACCTTATTGGCAGCATTATCTGTCAAAACTAGAGCTTGGGCATTCATGATGATTGTTCCTCGGATTTTGCTGTGCCTTTCAAAATAAAAAAGACCCTATATTGAGTATAGCATAATCAATATAGGGTCTGTCTTCGAAGTTTAAAGCGAATCTTGAGTATTTTTATCAAGATTATTTGTAATTCTCATCTTGTAAGCCACATTCAAAGTTTTTCGCGTCTTGCTTACAACGGAATTGCCATAATAGTTTCATCATCCGTTTATCATACACCCCGCGTTGTGTAAGGTTAATTCGTGATTCACGCATGAGCTTTTGATAACCCGGTTTATCGGCAGCTGGTACTTCCATCCAATATTTTTGCGGAATATCCGCTTTCATTTTACCCAAGATAGTAAAAGCACGCGGTAACTGACCAGCCACCCACTCTCTAGATTTCTGACCAAAACCAGCTGGGAATTTGTCTGGACGAATAATAATATTTCCGGTCACCTGTAAGATTGGATAGTTTACAATTGCCCCTTTTGTACCTAAGCCTTTTTGTAACTCTAAAGGTTTAAAAGCTGCTGCTGGCGCACCAATAATATCGACCTGATGATTGTTAAATTTGGCCCCGAAGTTAGTCACATCTGCACTCACTGCCTGAGCACCCACCTGCTGAACCATAATTTTTTGTGCTTCATCGTAGTCTAATACGGCGATTTTTTTACCGGCAGCTTTCGCTACGGTATTAATACTACGGTCGTTTACTAAAAGGTAAGCATCTCCTACCGGAATAACACCTACTACCTCATAGCGGCCATTGACCATATATTTACTAAAGGTTTGGCTCGCTAAACCTTGCATGACTTTAACAGCAAGTTTGAGATCTGGAATCGCGCCAATTGCATCTAATGATCCCGTAAATGAGTTGAATTGACGTCCGCGCATGCCTGATACACTAATACCATCACATTTGCCCGCTTTAAAATCTTCAGCAATCACTGCTTCATTCTGGTTTACTTTTAGTTCGATATCAGCTCCCCAGTTTTTCGCTGCAAGCTGATAGTCCTTCATGAGTGCATAGACATCGCCATTTTTACCAACAAAGTCAAAAACACATATGGTTTGTTTGGCCTCGGCTGCAAATGAAATTGTTGTGAGTCCCATCGCAAGTAAAAGCGTTTTGGAAAATCGCATATTCTTTTCCTTTCCTTGTAAATTTTTTGTTTTTGGCATCAAGAAATTTCACGCTGGTTGGCATGATTCTCATGAGATATGCTTCATCTAAGATTCACAATTTAGATATTTTTATGATCAATTCTGTTTATCCGAGCTCAATAAAAAATAACGAGTTAAATTCCCTTAGCTCTTTTAATGACTCACTTCCTTGTTCTATTTTCTAATATCTTCATATATCCAGATGAAGTTTTATCCTCAATTTAGATTAGCGTCTTTTTAATGAATCACAATGGCTGAATTGACAGCCTATAGAAAGCAAAAAAGCCTAGAATAAATCTAGGCTTTTAAGTTCAACATGAATTATTCACCAGGCATTGAACATTCAAAGTTAGCTTTGTCTACAGAACAACGTGCTTTTTTCAATACAGACATCATACCTGCATCGTAAATACCGCGTTTAGTTAAATCCATACGGCCATCACGTAACATTTTTTGATATTTCAGTTTGTCTTCAGCACTTAGGTTCATTTTATATTTACCTGGAATTTGTGCTTCTAAACGGTTAATCATTGCAAAGCTTTTTGGTAATTGTTTTACGAACCAATCACGAGACTTTTGACCAAAGCCTGCTGGGAATTTATCAGCACGCAATACTAAATCAGCCGTTACATGTAATACCGGGAAGTTCCACATTACACCGTTTGCACCCAAACCTTTGTTCAATTCTAATGGTTTGTAAGCATAAGCAGGCGCACCTACCATATCTACCTGACCATTATTAAATTTAGCAGCAAAGTTTGAAATATCAGAAAGAACTGCCTGAGCACCTACGCGCTGCACCATAATTTTTTGTGCATCGTCATAACCTAACACGGCGAATTTTTTACCAGCAGCTTTTTCAACTGAGTTGATGTTTTTATCACGTACAAAAATGAACGCTGAACCTAACGGAGAGATACCAGCAACTTCGTATTTTTTACCACCAAGGTTAGTTGTCATTTTTGCAGCATTACGTGCATCTAATACATAAGTAATAGCACGTTGTGCAATTTGGTTATTAGGAACGCCACCAAGCGAGTCGATTGATCCGGCAAATTTGTTATATTGGCGAGCACGCATAGCTGTCATTGCTACGGCATCACATTTACCAGCTTTGAAATCATTATCTGCAACAGCCTCGTCCTGACGAGGAACTAAGTTAATTTCAGTACCCCAGCCTTTTGCAGCTAGAGCCCATTCTTCCATCATTTTATATGAGTCGCCTGCTTTTCCTAAGAGGTCGAATACACACACGGTACTCGCTGCTTGCGCTGAAGCAGAAAAACCAACAACAGAAGCGGCAGCCATAGCAAGTACGATTTTTTTCATTTTCTTCATCCTTCCACGGAACAGATTTTTTGTTTGAAGTTTCCTTTCAAACACAGATATTAATCATGTTTTTTAGAAAAAAATAGAGCTTTTACTCAAATATTTTTATCTCATTGAACCATTGTTTGTTCGATTTAAATTATTTATTAAAATGAAAAATCACTAATTTTCCGTAAGTTATTTTTTATATTCACAATTTTCATACCCATATTCAGCTTTGAAATATCTGTAGGGTTTTTGTGATTAAAAAACAAACTACTCTCCAGTAAGCGTACATTCAAAATTTGTCCGTTCAATGGTGCATCGTGCGCGCTTGAGTACACTCATCATTGTCGCGTCATATACACCTTGTTTTGTTAAGCCAAGGCGACCTTCACGTAATATTTTCTGATATTTCAACTTATCTTCGGCTGAAAAATTTAATTTAATTTTAGGAGGAATCCCGGTTTCTAACCGTTTTACCATTGCGAAGTTGTGTGGCAACTGTTTAATAAACCATTCACGAGACTTCATTCCAAAATTGGCCGGAAACTTATCACTTCTTGCAATTAAATCCCCTGTGACGTTCACCACAGGAAAAGTAAACATGGCTCCATTTGCTCCAATTCCCTTACCAATTTCTAACGGTTTATAAGCATAAGCAGGTGCAGCAATTGCCTCGACTTGGCCACTATTAAACTTTTTCACAAAATCGGTAATCTCAGAAGGAATAGGCTGGGCACCTACACTTTCAACCATAATTTTCTGGGCTGCGTCATATTGCAAAATGGCAAACTTAGTCCCACGTACTTTCTCAATTGAGTTGAGGTTTCTATCTCTTACAAATAAGTATGCTAGTCCAATCTGGACAATTCCAACCACCTCATAGTTTGTTCCATTTTGTGTGGTTAGCATGCGATGTTTATTACGTTGATCCAAAACGTAACTAATCGCCTTTTGAGCAATAGCATTACTTGTCACCCCGCCAATCGCATCAATCGAGCCTGCAAATTTATTATAGTTTCGTGCTCGCATTGAAGTCATATAAGCTGCATCGCATTTACCCTCACGCAGCCTACGATCTACTAGAGCTTCATCTTGAAATGGAATTAATGTAATGTCCGCTTGCCAACTTTTTGCCGCAAGTGCCCATTCTTCCATCATTTTGTAGGATTCACCTGATTTACCCAATAAATCGAATACACATACGTTTTGCCCCGCGTGTGTTGTCCCCATAGCACAGCAAATGACTGCACTTACTATCCCCAATCTTTTTTTCATTTGACTTTCCTTAGTCTGGTTTTATTAGTAGCTCATTTATCAACCAAGTTTTAAATTGTTTTTATTTTAGCCATATTTTTCTAAATTTGGCCTATCTTGCTCAAAATTTGGATATTTTCAGACGAATAGCTTAAATAGAGATAGGTTAAACCATGCAATCTCAGTATTTATAAACTAAAACTCCGAAAGTTTTGTCTTCATGATCAGTTCTCTTTAAAATACAGCATCCCTAACTCACCTCGATAAGACAAGATGATTCAATTTGACCAAGTTTCTTTACGCCGCGGTGGACGTGTTCTATTTCAAAAAGCGTCTATGCAATTACACCCAGGTTGGAAGATTGGTCTAACTGGGGTCAATGGTGCAGGTAAATCAACACTATTTGCAGCATTACTCGGTAGCTTAGGAGCAGATGAAGGCTCGCTTACTCGTCCTTCTGTATGGACTGTGGCCCATATGGCGCAAGAAGTTAAAGCCCTAGACATGCCTGCTATCGATTTTGTCCTTTCTGGAGATGAAGAATATTGGGATATTCAAAATAAACTTGCTCAACCAGAACAATTAACAGACTCGGATTTGGCTAAATTACATGGCCGTTTTGATGAAATTCATGGTTATTCCGCGCCATCTAAAGCAGCTCAGCTGATGGCTGGCTTAGGGTTTCTAGAACATCAATTACGTTTAAACGTTGCTAGTTTTTCTGGTGGATGGCGTATGCGTCTAAATTTGGCGCGTACATTGATGAGTCGTTCTGACTTACTCTTATTGGATGAGCCAACCAACCACTTAGATTTGGATGCAATTTTATGGTTAGAAGATTGGCTCAAAGCTTATGAGGGCACCCTCATTTTAATCTCGCATGACCGAGATTTCTTAGATGCAATTACAGACCATATTCTTCATATTGAGAATCAGGAACTTACTCTTTACACGGGTAACTACTCCACCTTTGAGACCACTCGAAGTGAACGTTTAGCACAACAACAACAAGCTTTTGAAAAACAGCAAGAAGCCCGTGCTCATTTACAAAAGTTCATTGATCGCTTTAAGGCTAAAGCCACTAAAGCTCGTCAGGCACAAAGCCGTATTAAGCAACTTGAACGCATGCAACAACTTGCACCTGCTCATGTAGATACACCGTTTACTTTTAGTTTCCG
The DNA here is from genome assembly GCF_011075215.1 of Acinetobacter sp. EKM10A. Classification (NCBI taxonomy): domain Bacteria; kingdom Pseudomonadati; phylum Pseudomonadota; class Gammaproteobacteria; order Moraxellales; family Moraxellaceae; genus Acinetobacter; species Acinetobacter sp. EKM10A. Next base: position 9,312 of record NZ_JAALLK010000020.1, read on the forward strand.
TGAACCTACCAAAATGAGTTCACCGTTGCTGACCTTAGAAAATGCCAGCATAGGTTATGGCAATAAAAAAATTGCTGAAAAAATTAAACTTCAAATTACGCCAAACTCGCGTATTGGTCTGCTTGGTATGAATGGTGCAGGTAAATCAACATTGATTAAAAGCTTGGTTGGCGATTTACCATTACTGGCAGGTGAACGTAAAGCTTCCGAGCTACTTAACATTGGTTACTTTGCACAGCACCAAATGGACGCTTTAGATGGTCAAGCCAGCCCAATGCTTCAACTCGCTCGGATAGCCGATAAACAAATTAGTGAAGCAACATTACGTTCTTTTTTAGGTAGTTTTGGCTTTAGTGGCGAACGCATGGATACTCCATGTGAAAGCTTCTCTGGGGGTGAGCGCGCTCGTTTGGCCTTAGCACTCATTGTATGGCAGCGCCCAAATGTTTTAATTCTGGATGAACCAACGAACCACTTAGATCTTGATATGCGTCATGCGCTTAGTATGGCCTTACAAGATTTTGAGGGTGCAGTCGTTCTGGTTTCTCACGAACGTCAACTTATTGCCAGCGTTTGTGATGAACTCCTTTTGGTACACGGTGGCAAATGTACCGAGTTTGAAGGTGATTTGCAGGATTATGCTAAATGGCTACGTGAAGCACGCCAGCAACAAATCAATGCTCAGACTGCTGTGGCACAGAATAATTCATCTTCTGCCGCTCCAGCTCCCGCTAAAGTCGATAAAGAAGCACAGCGTAAAGAAGCAGCTCGCCGTCGTGAACAAACTCGACCAATCCGTAAAAATATTGAAAAGGTTGAATCTCAAATTGAAAAGCTTCAACCACGTCTTGCTGAAATCGAAGAAGCTTTAGCAGATACTTCACTATATGAAGCTAATCGTAAGGACGATTTGCTTAAACTGATGAATGAGCAAACCGAACTCAAAGCTAAGCTTGAACAATATGAAGAGCAACTCTTAGAACTCATGATGGAACTTGAGGAAATGGAAGCCTCATTTGAAAATTAAATACCTTGGCCAGTACTCGTATATTTAAGTATCTGTACTGGCTTTTATTTTTATTAGCTTATAAAAATATGAACGATCTCTAATAAAGTTTCATTCAGCTGTTAAATTTTTGAGATAGATTCAAATTTGATAACATATAAAACTTAAGCTACATCTTAAGGGTTGCCATACACAGATAATTTAACTAAATTCTGTAACTTCGTTTTTACCCTTCTTGAGTAGGTATTTAATTCGGGATCAGACAAACTGAATGAATTTTATTGATTTTATTACTAATTTTGAACAATTTTTACCTATTTTGATTCAGGAGTATGGTGCATGGGTTTATGCCATACTCTTTTTGATTATTTTTTCTGAAACCGCTTTTGTGTTTATGTTCTTTTTACCTGGAGATAGCTTACTTTTAACTGTAGGTGCACTGTGCTCGGTGGTTGAACTGATGCATCTTGGTTATATGATTACTCTGCTCACCGTTGCAGCAACATTAGGCTATATCGTCAATTATTCTATTGGCCGCCATTTTGGAAACCGTATTTTTGAAGCAAAATCACGTTTTATTAAAAAAGAATATTTGAATAAAACGAACCGCTATTTCTTGCAACATGGTGGTAAAACTATTCTTTTAGCACGTTTTATACCTTTCGCACGTTCTTTTGCACCCCTCGCTGCCGGCTCAAGCAATATGAGCTATGGAAAATTTTTGATTTACAATGTGGCAGGAGCTATTTTGTGGATCTGTATCCTCTTAACGGCTGGCTACCTATTTGGCCATGCACTCATTCAAGTTACAGATTTTGTAGAGAATTAATATATTTGGTTAAATAAATTTATATAGCCAAAAATAAAGGGAATGAATTAATCATTCCCTTTATCTGATTTAGATCAAAGTAACTTTATCTAAACTTTTTGTGGTTTTCATTACGAATATTTACTAGATTAATTGCTTCAGTTTTGGCTTGGTCCAATTGTCCCTTATCAACAAAAACCGTAACCCGATCAATTTCAGCAACCAACTGATCTAAACCCGCTTGGTACTCCTTTACCTGTACATTTTCAGGGGGTAAACCTTCCAACTTATGAGGTAAAGATAATTTTGAAGATAATACTGCTTGACGCATAATCACAAGCTGCTGTTTAGCGTTATCGATATCTTTTGCTTCAGCAAAGGCTTTAGTGCTCTTCGCTAAAGTTTTCATGTCGGCTTCCAAGTCTGCTGCAAATGCAGAATGACTCACTAAAGCCGCACATGAAATCAGCACACTTGCTAGAATTTTTTGACTCATCATCTTCTCTCCCTAGACTGATTTAGAATCTTGCTATCAATTAAGCATCAATATCCGCATTTAATGCATTTTCTTCAATAAAGGCACGACGTGGTTCAACATCATCGCCCATTAAGCATGAGAACATGCGATCAGCTTCAATTGCATCATCAATAGTCACCTGTAACATATTACGGTTTTCAGGGTCCATTGTGGTTTCCCAAAGCTGCTCAGCATTCATCTCGCCCAGACCTTTATAGCGCTGGATCATCATTCCACGGCGTGAATCTTGCAGAATGTGCTGCCATACCTGATGGAAATTAGCGACTTGAATACGACGATCACCTTTTTGTAAGTATGCGCCATCTTCAATTAACTTGAACCAACTCTTCGAGTTCTTCAATAAACGAGCATATTCCGCAGAATTCAATAAACCTGCGTCAAGTAAGTAAGCATGTGGCAAGTTATGAACATATACGGTTACACGTGGCCAGTAATGCGCAGATTTCTCGCCTTGAGCATTCTCGCGTTCAAATGTTTCAAGCGTAATTTCAGGGCGCAAACTTGGCTGTAGTCTTTGTACAGCTTCACGTACTTGATCCGCCCATTGCTGGACATAAGCTTGATCATGGTTTTGATCTGCTTTAAATGCATCTACTTCGAGTAATGCATCCAGTAAGCTTGCTGGATAACGTAACGTTAAGCGTTGTAAGCTCTTTTGTGAAACTTGATAGTCTTGAATTACTTTTGCCAGCGCTTCACCTGTAATTGCAGGCGCATCAGCACTAATATGTAAAGCAAGCTCATCAATCGCATTTGAAATCAAGTAAGTTTCTAATGCGTCGTTATCTTTAATATATTGCTCTTGCTTACCTTTTTTGAGCTTATACAAAGGTGGCTGTGCAATATAAATATGACCACGTTCCACCAACTCCGGCATTTGACGGAAGAAGAATGTTAATAACAATGTACGGATGTGCGAACCATCAACATCGGCATCGGTCATAATAATAATTTTATGATAACGGAGCTTGTCAGGGTTATATTCTTCACGGCCAATACCACAGCCAAGTGCTGTAATTAATGTACCCACTTCCTGACTAGAGATCATTTTGTCAAAGCGCGCACGCTCAACGTTCAGGATCTTACCTTTTAAAGGTAGAATAGCCTGCATTTTACGGTTACGGCCTTGTTTGGCACTACCACCCGCAGAGTCACCCTCGACAAGATACAATTCAGACAGCGCTGGGTCTTTTTCCTGACAGTCAGCCAATTTACCAGGCAAACCTGCAATATCTAATGCACTCTTACGGCGTGTCATTTCACGTGCTTTACGTGCAGCATCACGTGCGCGTGCAGCATCAATAATCTTGCCTGCAATTGATTTTGCAGCTTGTGGATTCTCAAGTAAGTAAGCAGAGAACTCTTTGTTCATTGCTTGCTCTACCGCTGGTTTTACCTCACTTGATACCAATTTTTCTTTTGTCTGAGACGAGAATTTCGGATCAGGAACCTTAACAGAAATAATGGCTGTTAAACCTTCACGCGCATCATCACCAGTCACATTCACTTTTTCTTTCTTGAGAATATTTTCATTTTCAAGATACTGGTTTAAGCCACGTGTTAAAGCTGCGCGGAAACCTGCTAAGTGCGTACCACCATCTTTTTGTGGAATGTTGTTTGTGAAACAGCGAACATTTTCTTGGTAACTATCGTTCCATTGCAATGCAACTTCTACAGTAATGCCGTTGTCAGCATCGGCTGTGAAATGGAAGATTTCGTTGAGATGGTTTTTACCTTCGTTGATGTATTTTACAAACTCAGATAAACCGCCTTCATAGTCATACACATGCTCAAGGTTAATACGTTCATCACGTAAAACGATACGTACACCAGCATTCAAGAAAGAAAGCTCACGTAAACGGCGTGCTAGAATTTCAACATTAAAAATGGTTTGACTGAATGTTTCTGCACTTGGCCAAAAACGTACAGTTGTTCCGGTATTATCCGTTTCACCAATCACACGCAATGGATATTGCGGATCACCATGATGATATTCTTGCTCATGGATTTGACCAGCACGGTAAATCGTTAAATGCAATTTACTTGAAAGTGCATTAACAACCGAAACACCTACGCCGTGTAAGCCACCTGAAACTTTATAGCTATTATCGTCAAACTTACCGCCTGCGTGCAGAATCGTTAAAATTACTTCTGCAGCAGAAACCCCTTCTTCAGGGTGAATATCGGTTGGAATACCGCGGCCATTATCTGAAACACTGACCGATTCATCCTCGTGAATCGTGACAATAATTTCATCACAGTGGCCAGCTAAAGCTTCGTCGATTGCATTATCGACAACCTCAAACACCATATGGTGTAAACCGGTACCGTCGTCTGTATCCCCAATATACATACCCGGACGTTTACGAACTGCATCTAATCCACGTAATACTTTAATACTAGAGGAATCATAAGCCTTTTCATTGGTTTGTTCTGTTTGAGAGGCTGATTGAGACTCTGAACTCATGGTTTCTCCCTAGCAAATATAGGTTTATTCAAAGATGGGTAACATCAAAAAATTATGGTGCAGCAAGACTAACTTGACCGGATTCAACACTGAATAATTGATATGAAATAGACAGATCATGTAAATGTTTTTTTACCGATGCATGATCTAAAGTTGTCATAAAAACCTGGCTACCAAGTTGGCTTAATCGTTCAATTAAACGTTGTTGTGCGGTTAAGTCTAATTCTGCTGTCAGATCATCTAATAATACCACAGTTTCCTTATTACTCGCATGCAACATTGCAATTTGTGACAGTTTTAAGGCAATAATCAAGAGTTTTTTCTGACCTCTTGATAAAACATCATCCGCATGTCCAAATGGCGTTTTTAAGCGCAAATCTGCCCGATGCGGACCATACTCGGTATAACGTCTCTCGATGTCTTTTTGATGCTGATCCAACAAGTCTTGCATAAGCCCCTGCTCTGTATGAAAACCTGGGCTATATTCCAGTTCAATCTCCAAATCAGGGAGTAATTGGCTTAAGTCATTTTGGAAATAAACATTCCATTGCTCGACAATACTTAAACGCTGTGAGTGCAAAATCTCGCCATAATCACTCAACATTTTGTTCCACGGTTCTAAATCAGCTAATGAAAGATTACGCCGTGTTTTGAGTAAGGTATTACGCTGCTTTAGCGCACGAGAGTAATATTGCCACGCAAAATAAAATTCAGGTTCCACGTGGAACATAAGCCAATCTAAAAGTTGTCTTCTTGGCTTGGCACCATGATCAATAATATCCGTACTTTGTGGATCAATATGCTGTAAAGGAAGTAACTTTGCGAGCTGACCTTGAGTCGCAACGGTATCGCCATTCACTTTCATGAGTTGCTCACCAGAAGCGAGTTTCTGCATACCAATTTTTTCAGTTGCTGACTGAGCAAATACAATCGCGTCGTCAGCTTCATATTGAATATAATTTTTGGGTATATGTGTACGGAATGAGCGACCTGTTGCAAGCAAATGGATCGCTTCTAAAATTGATGTTTTACCTGAACCGTTTGCGCCATAAAAGACATTAAACGGTTGCAACCCATGGAGTGCAACCGTTTTTAAATTACGCACACGTTCAATATTTAAGCGCGTAAGATGCATATAGTTAAACCAGATTAAACACGCATCGGCATAACCACATAGGTCTGGTCAGGATGAGCCGGATCTTGAACCAATACAGACTGATTCGCCTCAGTCATGCTCATATTTACATCATCACCATCTAATACACCCAACACATCGAGTAGGTATTGAGCATTAAATGACATTTCTAATGGGGCACTTTGATATTGGATCGCTAAATCTTCAATTGCTTCATCTTGTTCAGGGTTATTTGCACGAAGCTGTAAAGAATCCTGATTGAAATTTAGGAAAACACCACGCAATTTTTCATTACTTAAAATTGCTACACGTTGTAATGATTGTTTAAATACGTCATGACCAATCAAAACATGTTTATCACCACCACGTGGAATAACACGGCGATAATCAGGGAATTTCCCATCAATCAATTTAGTTGTAAAACGAACTGTAATATCACCTTGTTCTTTATCACGGCTTGGCGTATTAATCGTTACATTTAATAATTCACGGCCAATAAGCAATGTGAGCTGTTCATCTTCAATGCTGAGTAAACGTTGCAATTCGCCCACAGCTTTACGAGGCACAATCGCTTGTACCAACTGAGATGAAGTAGAGGAAGCCAAAATTTCACAAAGTGCTAAACGGTGACCATCAGTTGTTACTGCACGCAATTGATTTTCATCAATTTCTAATAAAGTACCAGTGAGGTAAAAACGTACATCTTGTACAGCCATTGCAAAAGCAGTTTTTTCAAATAAACGCTTTAATTCACGTTGAGTCACCTGTACTTGCGTACCCTGGCTATTCTCAGTGGTTAACAATGGATAATCTTCAGCCGGTAGTGTACCTAGCACAAAACGGCTATTACCAGATTTTAAAATACATCTTTGATCTTCAGTAATTTGTAAATCAATCAATGCAGCTGTAGGCAAAGATTTACAAATTTCCATCAATTTACGAGCAGGAACAGTTGTCTCGCCTGCCTCAAGGCACGCCCCTTCTGATAAAGCGGTGCTCGCTACGAGTTCAACTTCTAAATCGGAACCCGTAATAGTGAGCGCTTGAGCATTAGTCTGAATTTTGACGTTTGAAAGAATATTCAAGGTATGACGACGTTCTACCGCACCGACCACATGCGATAAAACATTGAGTAAACTTTCTTTAGCGATTTTCAAACGCACGATTCATTCCTCTAGCAACTTGGAGCAAACATTTCATTTTTTAGCTGTGTACTATGCTGCACTTACGTAGACTTTGCAACAATGTCTTATTATTTCATTAACTTTGAAGCAAACGTAATAAGTTCTTATAATCTTCATCAAAGATTGGGTCTTCTTCCCGTAAACTGACGACTTTTTCACAAGCATGCATCACTGTACTGTGATCACGCCCACCAAAAGCCATTCCAATTTCAGGAAAACTATCCCCCGTTAATTCACGGGCAAGCCCCATCGCCAACTGACGTGGTCGAGCATAAATTCGGGTACGCTTTGGACCTACCAGCTCTTTTAATGGAATTCGGAAATATTCACTCACTACACGCTGGATATTTTCTACACTAATTGTACGAGCACGGATCGCTAAAACATCTTTTAAAGATTCCCGTACGACATCCAGGTCAATTGGAGCACCTTTAAAACGTGAAATTGCGACAACTTTATTCAGTGCGCCCTCAAGTTCACGTACGTTCGCTACGACTTGTTGGGCAATAAACAACGCACAGTTTCTAGGTAAATCAACGCCACTATTTTCAGCTTTTTTAAGCAGAATTTCGATTCGAGTTTCAATATCAGGTGGTTCAACACCTACTGATAGCCCCCAGGAAAAACGAGAAACCAATCGAGGATCAAGTTCTGTTAATTCTTTAGGATATCGATCAGACGTTAAAATAATTTGTTTGGATTCATCAAGTAAGGCATTAAATGTATAGAAGAATTCAACGAGACTTGCTTCTTTTCCTGCCAAAAGATGAATATCATCTACTAATAACAAGTCTAAAGAACGGCAATTTTTCTTAAACTCTTCTACCTTTCCTTTTTGTAATGAGCTCACAAAATCTTGTACAAAACTTTCTGAAGTCATATACATGACTCTTGCATTCGGCTTCGCTTGCAGTAGGGCATTACCAACTGCTTGCATTAAGTGAGTCTTACCTAGACCTGTCGGACCATATAAAAACAAAGGGTTATGTTGAGAAGCACCTAACTGTGTTAATACTTTTCTACAGGTTTCTGCTGCCATTTGGTTAGAACGGCCTTCAACAAATAGTGAAAAAGTAAATTGTGGATTTAATAGTTTCTTTTTTGAACTCTTAGAACTAACTGCAGTATTAGCAACAGGTTCCGGTTCTCTTTTAACCTTAGCAGGTTGAGGTATAGGGGCAGTTTGTAAAGCTGCTGTAGTTGTTGCAGGCTGTTCACTAGAAGACAAAATACTACCAGGACGAGAATCTACCAAGATTTCAACCTGACGCACCCGCCCTTCTGACAATTGTTCAGCCAATATAGAAATTAACTCTAAATGATTCTCTTGAATATAACGCGTCCAATAAGGATTAGGAGCATAGAGACGTAGTATCCCCTCTACTTCTTCAGCTACTAAAGGGCGAATCCACATCGCAAAGACGTTATCAGAGAGCTCTTGTCGCAAGCGAGTTAAGCAGTCTGTCCAAAGCATGTGTATCCCCTATGTCTGCGTTTTAAATTCAAATCATTTAAAGATTAACCCTTCCTGATGAGAAGGGGTCGCCATTCTACCCAAGTTATCCACATCTGTCATGACGATTTCGTTTGATTTTGCCTAAAAAGAAATCTCTTGTGAATAAATTTAAATTCAAAATCAATTGTGAATAACTTTTTGCACATCCTGTGGATAAATTATCACACAAACTTATCCACAATCCATAAAGACAATAAAAACAGAGTTATCAACAGTTCAAATATATGTTTTTTAAATTTAAAACTGTGAAATCCACAAGAAAAGTCCACACTAATAAGAATAAATTTAAATTTTAAAATTTGAATTTATTTAATAGGGCTGATCCAAATTGTGGATAACTAAAAAATATGAATTTAAATTCAAATATACCAAATCAAAATCAACTTCACATCAAGGTTTGTTGATAAGTATGTAAATAAGAAGTGTATATCTTAAAAGTCTTAATAAAAATAAACAATTACTTTGTGTATAACTTTTAAATAAGAAAATAGGCTAAATATAAAGAGAAGATAAAAAGTTAAAAATTTGACTTAAATACAAAACTTTCACGGTTTTTCATTGACAGCGTAAACATTGCACAATAAAATCGCGGACCTTTATAGAAAGATCATTTTTGGGAGTTTCGATATGAAACGTACTTTCCAACCATCTGAATTAAAGCGTAAACGCGTTCATGGTTTCCGTGCTCGTATGGCAACTAAAGCTGGTCGTCAAGTATTAGCTCGTCGTCGTGCAAAAGGTCGTCATAGCTTAACTGTTTAATACTGTTACGCTGACCAGACTTGGGTGTGATGGCACTTTACAGTTTTAGCACAGATCTTCGTATACGCTGTGCTGCAGATTATAAAAGTGTATTTGATGGTGCGCTTTTTAAAGTGCATCAACCCCATTTTTTATTTCTTGCAAAATTAACCGAACAGCCTAACAGCCGTTTGGGTATTGTTGTTGCTAAGAAAAAAGTGCGTCGTGCGCATGAAAGAAATCGAATAAAACGTCTTGCTCGTGAGAGCTTTCGTCTACATCAGCCGAAATTTGGGTCAGACATAGATGTTGTTGTGATGCCTAAAGTTGGTATAGAAACGATTACGAATGCTGAGCTATATCAACAATTAGATTTTGCTTGGCAAAAATTACAACGCTTAGCGAAAAAACATTCTAAAGTTGTCCCAACCTCGCAGAATTAAGAGATGACCAATGGTTCGTATTTTGCGTTGGTTCATTCGACTGTATCAAATTGCGATTAGTCCGCTTCTTGGACCCCGTTGTCGTTATATCCCAACTTGTTCCCAATATGCGCTAGAAGCATTACAAACTCATGGTGCAATCAAAGGCGTTTGGTTATCTTCTAAACGTATTTGTCGTTGTCATCCGTGGGGAGGCTCTGGATACGATCCGGTACCGCCTAAAGCAATTCGTTTTATTTCGTTTCATCAAATAGATTCTCAAACGCATCATGTTGCTGTACCCTTTCGTGATCGTTTAATGAAGCAAAATCTCTCTAACCATTTGGGGTAATAGATATGCAACAATGGGCCAGGTTTGCAATTCTCGGGGCCATGTTTGTCACCGCATATTTGCTCATTTTGGCTTGGCAAAAAGATTATGGAAATGCTGCAACTGCACCGCAACAACAAGCGGCGGCTGTAAGTTCACATGAAGTATCTGCTGATTTGCCAAATGCTAAAACTGCAACAGTGGCTTCCGATGTGCCACAAGCAAATATTGCGCAGTCACAAACCACAGATGCAACTGCACCTGTGAATCAACAGCTTATTTCAGTACAAACTGACCTTTATCATCTTTGGATCAATCCAAAAGGTGGTGATATTGTTCGTATTGAATTACTCTCTCACGACAAGAGCAAAGACAGTAATCAACCATTTGTTATGCTTGAAAATGATGCCAAGCGTACTTATGTTGCTCAGTCTGGCTTAATTGGTTTGAATGGACCAGATAGCAGTCGTGGTGGTCGCCCATTATATGCTGTTGAAAAAACATCATATACTTTAGCTGATGCTAAAGGGGTACAAGATCAAAGTGGACATTCTGAGAAAGTTTTAACAGTTCCTATGGTGTTTAAGACACCAGAAGGAGTTGAAATTATTAAAACTTTTACATTTACTCAAGGTCAATATCCAATTGTTGTCAAACATCAAGTTGTTAACCGTAGCCAACAAAACTGGCAAGGTCAGATGTTTGGACAGTTGAAACGTGATAATTCGGAAGATCCAGGTAAGTCTTCTCAGGGTATTTTCACTTTAGGTACGTTCTTAGGTGGTGCATGGGGTACTCCGGATGCTCACTACAACAAACTTAAGTTTGCGAATTTCTCTGAAGAAAAACTCAATACCGAAGCTAAAGGCGGTTGGGTTGCAATGGTTCAGCACTACTTTGTAAGTGCTTGGATTCCAGGAAACCTTAAACTGACTCAAGCAAATGGTCAGCCTTATGTCGCTAAACTTGAATCTCGTCAGTCTGCGGATCATATGAATATTATTGGCTTTACTTCGCCAGTAATTAATGTTCCGGCGGGTACTTCAATGGAAGTCGATGCAAAGCTTTATTCAGGTCCAAAAGTACAATCTGAATTAAAAGATTTAGCGGTAGGTTTAAACCAGACTGTTGACTATGGTTGGTTATGGCCAATTGCGAAGTTATTGTTCCTAGGTCTTCAATTCTTCCATAGCATTGTAGGCAACTGGGGATGGTCAATTATCTTACTTACCATTATGGTGAAGATGATTTTATGGCCTTTATCTTCAAAAAGTTATCGTTCTATGGCGAAAATGCGTGTGATTGCACCAGAAATGCAACGCATGAAAGAAGAATTCGGTGAAGACCGTATGCGCTTCTCGCAAGAAATGATGGCGCTTTACAAACGTGAACAGGTTAACCCGCTTTCTGGTTGTTTACCGTTATTGCTACAAATGCCAATTTTCCTTGCTTTGTACTGGGTACTCATGGAAAGTGTGGAATTACGTCATGCACCGTGGTTAGGCTGGATTCAAGACTTGTCTGCGATGGACCCATGGTTCATCTTGCCATTAATTATGGGTACGACAATGTTTGCTCAGCAAATGTTGAACCCGCAACCTGCAGATCCAATGCAAGCGAAAGTATTCCGCATTATGCCGATTATGTTTACGGTATTTATGTTGTTCTTCCCTGCGGGTCTTGTGTTGTACTGGATTGTGAACAACAGTATTACAATCTTACAGCAATGGTTTATTAACAAAAGCGTTGAGAAAAGTCGTATCAGTAAAGCTGAATCGGCATCTTAATCCTTGAACTTTTGCTGAATCAATCCGCTTAAGATGGTAATCTTAGGCGGATTTTTCTTTGGCTGTATTTTAGGTTTTTAGGTGAATAATATGCATAGTCAAACCACAATTGCCGCAATTGCAACGCCACCAGGGCGTGGTGGAGTGGGCATGATTCGCTTATCGGGACCTAAGGCTTATGATATTGCTCAAAAACTGACGCAAAAAAACTTACCTGAAGCTCGGATGGCGGGTTTCCGTAAGTTTTATGATGCTGATGGAAGTATTATGGATGAAGGCATTGTCTTGTGCTTTCCAAATCCACATTCTTTTACCGGTGAAGATGTTGTAGAACTTCAAGGCCACGGTGGCCCTGTCATTCAAAATGCCTTACTTGGCCGTTTATTTGAGCTTGGGGCAATTGCTGCAAAAGCTGGGGAATTCTCCATGCGAGCTTTTGAAAATGGCAAAATGGACTTGGTACAAGCTGAAGCAATTGCCGATTTGATTGATGCGACCTCTCAAGCTGCGGCTCGTTCGGCAGTCCGTTCTTTACAAGGCGCTTTTTCAACAAAAATTAATACAGTTTTAGAAAAACTGATTCATTTACGTCTGCACGTAGAAGCTGCGATTGATTTTCCAGAAGAAGAAATTGATTTTTTGGCTGATGGCAAAATTTTAGCTTTGTTGGAAGATGTTCAACAATCTGTACATGCCGTTCAAACCTCTGCACGACAAGGGCAATTACTCCGTGAAGGTCTACAGGTTGTTATTGCGGGTAAACCAAACGCGGGTAAGTCGAGCTTGTTAAATGCACTTGCTGGTGTTGAGCGTGCAATTGTGACTGATATTGCTGGTACAACTCGTGATGTTTTACATGAAAAAATTAGCTTAAATGGTTTACCAATCACCTTAACGGATACTGCGGGTCTTCGTGAAACGGGAGATGTAGTCGAGAAAGAAGGCATTCGTCGTGCAATCAAAGAAATTGAGCAGGCCGATTTGTTGTTATTGGTCTACGATTTAAATCAAGGTGATGACCCTTTAAAACTGGCTCAAGAATACTTTGCCGAACATATTGAACCGCGTCGTCTCATGTTAATTGGCAATAAATGTGATTTAACTGGTCAACCTGCCGAAATAAGCGATTATCAAGGGTTCCGTCATATCACAGTTTCAGCAAAACAAGAGATGGGTGTGCAAGGCCTCGTAGATGCGATTACAGCGCATGCAGGATTTCACCCTGAGGAAGATACATTTATTGCGAGAACACGTCATTTAGACGCAATGAAGCGCACTCAGCTCTATTTGGCAGAGGCACGTGAGCAACTTGTTGTATTTAACGCTGGTGAGCTCGTTGCTGAATCACTACGTCTTGCTCAAAATGCTTTAGGTGAAATTACGGGTGACTTTAGTGCCGATGACCTATTAGGCAAAATCTTTGGTTCGTTCTGTATCGGAAAATAATAAAAAACTGGATGATGTAGAGTGCTATGTCATCCAGTACTTTTCTCAGCCGTATCTTTTTAAAACTTTTAAAAATTCATCTAGCTCATTTTGATCGACTTCTGCGCCTTTAAGTACGTGATGATGTAAGTGCTGTTCCATTAATTCACTCATCAAACCGTTTATTGCACCTTTTATGGCTGCAACTTGCTGCAAAATATCTATACATGAAGATTCTGGTTGTTCTATCGCATTTTCAATGCTGTTGATTTGCCCTTTTAGTCGTTTTACACGATTAACAATTTTTTTATCCTGACCAATGTGACTCATCTGTTTTCTCTTGTACAATTTAATATACTGGTAGGGAGTATATTGGGTTTAAATTTTATGCAGGATTATAGTGTATCACGTCATCATCAACATCAGTTTGATGAAGGAAATCCACTTGCACAAAAACGTATTTTGATTGCAACCATTTTAACGGCGTCCATGATGGTACTGGAAGTATTTGGTGGATGGTTCTTCAATTCAATGGCACTACTGGCCGACGGTTGGCATATGAGTTCACATATGTTGGCCCTTGGTTTAGCCTACTTTGCCTATCGTGCAGCCCGTCATTATTCCAATGATCATCGTTTTAGCTTTGGAACTTGGAAAATTGAGATTTTAGCCGGCTATAGCAGCGCAATTTTGCTGATGGTTGTGGCTATTTTTATGGCTTTTCAGTCAGTTCAACGTTTATTTAACCCGGTTGAAATTTTTTATAATGAAGCTATTCCAATTGCAATTTTAGGTTTGGTCATTAACTTGATTTGTGCCTGGTTACTTCATGATGATGGTCACCATCACCATCACCATCACCATCACCATCACCATCACCATCATGAGCATGGGCATCATCACCATGATTTAAACCAAAAAGCTGCATTTTTACATGTGGTTGCAGATGCAGTGACTTCTGTTTTTGCAATTATAGCGCTTTTCGCAGGTAAATATTTTGGATGGGATTTTTTAGATGCACTTTTAGGAATTTTAGGTGCTATTTTAGTTGCAAAGTGGTCTTTTGGCTTAATGAAAGAAACAGGTAAAACCCTTCTAGATGCAGAAATGGACCATCCTGTAGTTGATGAAATTCGGGAAGTAATAGCTAAATTTCCGAAACATGTGGAAATTACAGATATTCATGTCTGGAAAGTCGCAAAAGGTAAATTTTCTTGTATTTTGGTGCTTGAAACTGACGATATCTCTTTAAATGCAGACCAGATTCGTGATGCTTTATCGATTCATGATGAAATTGTGCATATTTCAGTAGAAATTAATACCTTAAAACCTGTTTATGTTCCACGTGAAACATTGGCATAACTGAGTAGAAGTTTGGTTATAACTCGGTAATCAGTTCTGTTTTCACTAACGGAACTGATTAAAATGTTCTCCTCTCCTGCCTCCGAGTCGGTTTTATGATTAAAAAATTAGGAATATTGGCGTTATTTAGTTTAACTACAAGTTTGAGTTTCGCTAATGTAGATACTGTTCGGGAAAATATTAAAAAACAATATCCTAATTTGAAAATTAGTAATATTCAGAAAACCGAAATGCCTGGACTATATAGTGCTAATCTGGACCAGCAAATTATTTATCTTGGTGAAGATGGGCAGCACATGTTTGTAGGCTCTATGATTCGGTTAAAAGACCAAAAGAACTTAACTAAAGATCTGGTTTTAGGACAGAACTCAATTGATTGGAAACAGTTGCCTTTAAAAGATGCCATTAAAACAGTCAAAGGTAATGGCCAGCATGTTTTAGCAGTATTTTCTGATCCAAACTGCCCTTATTGTAAACAGCTTGAGCCTGAACTCGACAAGCTGAAAGATGTGACTATTTACACGTTCATCTATCCTTTAAAACCTCAGTCTATTGTGGTTTCTAGACAAGTTTGGTGTGCACCGAATCAATCATATTCATGGAAAAAATTAATTGAGCAAGGTGTTAAACCAACGGTTGCGAGCTGTACAAACCCGATTGACCGTAACTTGGAATTAGGGAAAAAATTAGGTTTTAATGGCACGCCTACCCTCATTTTTGCTAACGGATTTAAACTCGTCGGAGCACGCTCTGCTGAAGAAATTCAGGCAGTTTGGAAAGAGTTAGGTTTATAAAATGACTTAAAAAAAAGCACCGTTCGGTGCTTTTTTTTAGAATTAAATTTACTACTTAGCTTTTTCGTGCAATTAGGTTATAGATAAAGAGAATAATGACGGCACCAATGACAGAAGCAATAAAGCCCGCTGCTGAATTTTCTCCATAAAGACCAAGTAAGCGACCGCCATAAGTGGCTAGAAGTGAACCTGCAATACCAATTAAAGTAGTAACAATAAAACCTGCTTTATCATCACCTGGGTGTAAAGCACGAGCGATTAAGCCAGCGAAGAAACCAACCACAATAGCAACAATAAGTGACCACATATTTGTTCTCCAGTTGTTTTTTTGATGAAGTTAATGATTTTGCTTCATATTCTATCGTGCGGTAGAGTGATCTATTTTGTCTGTAGCAGATTGCGACTTTTTGTGTCTTTTTTGTTCAAAGCTCAGCCTTTATATAAAAAAATAGCACCTTGCGGTGCCATTTTTATAAAATTTATAGGCCAATCTCACCAATAAATGGTAAGTGACGATATTTCTGGTCGTAGTCTAAGCCATAACCAACAATAAATTTATCTTCAACTTCAAAACCTAAAAATTTAACTTCTAAATCAATTTCACGGCGAGATGGTTTACTCACTAATGTGCATAATTGAATTGAATTTGGTTCGCGAGTCTGCAACATTTCCACGACTTTGCTTAAGGTGTTGCCTGAGTCAATAATATCTTCAACCACAAGCACGTCTTTACCACGAATTTCACCATCAAGATCTTTTAAGATTTTAACGTCTCGACTTGAAGTGGTACCGCCGCCATAGCTAGACACTGTCATAAAGTCGAGTTCATGTGGTTTGGTAATCGTACGGCATAAGTCTGCCATGAAAATAACAGAACCACGAAGTAGACCAATCAGAACCAAGTCTTTGTCACTATTTGCATAGTGAGAATTGATTTGCTCGCCGAGCTCTTTGACTTTTGCTTGAATTTCTTCGGTTGAAATCATGATGCTCATTGCAACAGTCATGGCAGATTCCTACAAGATATAAAAGAAAAAATAAAAAAGGTGTTGACCAGCAACACCTCGAAAATCTGAGTTAATGGTAAAATTTTAAAGCAAAATGACGTTTCATGCACCCTTTGATGGCTGTGAAATTTTATCATTTTGCGGAATATGTCGATCACGCTTTAACGCAATAGCACATATTCCAAATAATAACAAAAACTTAACAATGCCTTTTTTATTTGGCTGTTTCTTTTTGATAAGCACGGTTTCCATAAATATAAGTCGCCTCAATATTACGGTCATCACCTAAAGTGAATAATGCAAACAGTGAATCTTCAACAGATTTAGATTTAGACTGGCGAAGTTCCTGTAATGCTGTTGGCTTTAAGTTTAGTACCACAAAGTCTGCTTCTTTACCGACGTTGAAGTTACCTAACTGATCCTGCAAATCGAGTGCTTTTGCTCCGCCTAGGGTTGCATGATAAAGCGCTTCATAAGCTGAGAGTTTATCACCTTGTAATTGCTGAACCTTATAAGCCTCGTTAACAGTTTGCAGTAAGCTAAACGATGTGCCAGCCCCAATATCTGTCCCTAAGCCTACTTTCACTTGTTTTTCCCAAGTTTTTTTCAATGGAAATAAACCACTGCCTAAGAACAGGTTTGAAGTTGGGCAAAATGCGATAGCCGATTGCGTATCATGCATACATTGCCATTCTTCATCTTCTAAGTGAACGCAATGCGCAAACACAGAACGCTTACCAGTCAGGCCATAATGTTGATAAACATCTAAATAGCCCGCTTGTTCCGGAAATAAAGATTTCACCCAAGCAATTTCATCTTTGTTTTCACTTAAATGCGTATGGACATACACATCCGGAAATTCTTGTTTTAACTGCCCTGCTCTTTCTAATTGCTCAGGTGTAGAAGTCGGCGCAAATCGTGGCGTAATCGCATACAGAGCACGGCCCTTACCATGCCATTTTTCAATGAGTGCTTTAGTGTCGCTGTAAGCCGTTTCTGGCGTGTCACACAGCGCTTCCGGAGCATTACGGTCCATAAGTACCTTGCCGGCAATTAAACGCATCTGAACGCGCTCTGCGGCTTCAAATAAGGCATCAACAGACACGGGATGAACTGTACAGAAAACGAGGGCCGTGGTTGTACCGTGTTTTAAGAGTTCCTGAACAAAGAACTGGGCAATTTCGCTTGCATATGTTTTGTCTTGAAACTGGATTTCAGTTGGGAAAGTATAAGTATTAAGCCAGCTTAAAAGTTGTTCGCCGTAAGCTCCCACCATTTCGGTTTGCGGAAAGTGAATATGGGTATCAATAAAGCCGGGTACAATCAATTGTTCTGGATAATGTTGAACCTCAACTCCAGCAGGTAGATGCTGTTGAGCATCTTCCCATGCACCAAACCATTTGATCTTTCCATGTTCACTAATCAATACACCATCTTCCAAATAACGTACTTGATTTGGAATATCAGCTGGCTCAGAGACAGTTTGTTGAATATCTAAAAAACGACCACGCACAACGGTGGTATTTGCGATCAATGACATGGAAAGCCTATATATTTTCACTTTTTTCGATTGATTGTACCCCAGTTAGCCAAGATTTAAACGGTATAACGTTTACTTAGTCCCCATTCAGCCAAAATCCGTCGATAAGTCGTTGATGAACGGTCTGCTTCAAAATGTGCTTCCATCATTAGATCGAGCGGTAGTTCTTCTGGTTTTTGTGATTCGACCATGTCTTGGTCTTCGGCAAAAATTTGCGCATTAAATGCATATACTTTTTCTAAATCACCTGTTTGGTCAAAGTTACGTGTGAGTGGAACAAATAAACGGGTTTTATTACTTGAGATAGGACAACAGGCATTTAAAATTTTTAAGATCCCACTTTCTGGAAAATCGACAGTAAGCACGGCAGAAAATGGCGGATAAACCTCAAAAGTACGCTTCCACAAAAAGCCTTCTGGTTCGAGATGTTTTAGTTCATGCGGATAATTACTGACATTGCTGATATAGACCGTTTTTAAGCCATAGTTGGTACGTTCAGTGTGATATTTAGGGACGACAGGGTTATCACGATTCGCAAAGGCGTTGTGATGCACCCATGCAAAATGAGCGACATCGATAAACCCTTCAAGCTGACGACCACTAGAACCACCAATATCTACAAAAGGTGGCAAAATCGCTTGATGTTCTGCATCATCCCAAGTATCTAATACAGGAATATTGGCTTTATCAATATCACGACCATGAATACTGGTCCAAATGAGGCCGTATCTTTGCACAACCGGAAATTTGATTAGAGAAAAACGATCAGAAATTTTAGTCAGTTCGGGCTGAGCTGGTATTTGGGTACATTTCCCTTCGGTGTTATAGCGTAGACCGTGATAAGGACAAACAATCTCCTCACCATCCACCCAACCTTTGGTTAAAGGCACGCCACGATGTGGACAAATGTCTCGGACTAGATGAATTTCACCACTTTTTGTTTTATAGAGGGCCATATTGACGTCTAGTAGTGTGACTCGTTGAGGCGCATTGGAGACATCTTGAATACGTGCGACGGGATACCAATGGCTCGATAAAATTTCCCAATCTTTTGCTTCAAAACTGCTGTTACACGGCATGGCAAGGGGAGTTAAAGTTGGAATAGCATTCATTGCATTACTCCTTAAAAAAATTAGGGCTCTGACGAGCCCCTAAAATCTAGGCTTTTTTCTTTTTTGGAGATGCAAAGAGCTTGCCAATATTGAATTTTAAGAAAGTAAACCAGAATAAAAATTTTAAAATACATGGAGTTAAATCATTATATTTTTGAATTTTTGTTCTAATTTAGCTTTAAAAGCCAACATTGATTATTCGCTATATATTTAAAATGCACTGATTGACTGCGTCGAAGGCACAATAAAAAAGCACCTAAACAGTGCTTTTTTAAATCTCTATTCGCTTATTACTCGACAAAATAATGTGCTGCAAAGTGGGCATCATTACCAATGATGTCATAACAATCTTCACGAATAGACATGCCTGCACATTGATGTCCAACCATCCATAAACCAAGAGTAGGTAGTTGTCCTGAAAATAATGGGGTGTCTACCCATTTCTGTACGACATAACCATATTTGTCATAGTCATCAAAATAAAAGCTACCAGAAGCCGCGCCTTGGTCATGGCCGTCTTGTAAAACCCGAATATTGGCCCCTTCCCTTGCCAAAATCGGCTTTTTCACCCATTTGCCAGACAAACTTTGTTGCGAGTCATAGGT
This sequence comes from Acinetobacter sp. EKM10A, assembly GCF_011075215.1. Lineage (NCBI taxonomy): Bacteria > Pseudomonadati > Pseudomonadota > Gammaproteobacteria > Moraxellales > Moraxellaceae > Acinetobacter > Acinetobacter sp. EKM10A. The sequence goes on from NZ_JAALLK010000020.1 coordinate 29,092, forward strand.
ATGGGTTTCGACCAATAATGGATGATTGGGATAACACTTCCAAAGCTCAACCAGAATCGCTTTATTTGAAAGTAGCATTTTCCAGCAAGGTTCAATCCACTGTGTTTGTGGGTGGATATATTGAGAAAATGCTTCTTCCCAGATCCATTCCCATGGATAAAGTTTAAATATGTTTTGAATGGGCTGATTATGGAGATCAACAAAATCTTGCCCGTTCCAACCTATGTTCTCCATAGAAAGCTCGGAAACTTGTAGATGAGCTTGGTAAGCGGTATCCATCAAATACTCGAGATTGCCCCAGTCTTCCCTTCCAGCTTCCTGACAGGCAGCAAAATGCACATGGCTACCACGCGGTAAAATTGTCTTCCAGCGTTTAATCAGATCTTCATGAATGCTATTGAATTGGTCTCGGTTTGCAATGCCCGAGACTTGTTCTATCCACAGCCACTGCGCGACAGAAGCTTCAAGTAAACCAGTCGGTGTGTCGGCGTTATATTCCAGCATTTTGATATTTCGCCCATCGTAAGCGAAATCAAAGCGGCCATACAGCATGGGAGCATTTTGTTTCCATGAATGTTCAATATGGTTTATGGCTGTTTCTGGAATTTGAAAGTAAGTAGGATAGTTTCCTCGTTGAATGAGGTCTCCTACTACCGATAAACACATCTGATGCAGTTCATTTGCCGCATCTTCGAGTTGTTCAATCTGTTTAAGGGTAAACTCATACGCAACCCCTTCAGACCAGTAAATTGAGCCATCGAGAGAAGGTAAATTAAAATAATCAAAACCAATATTTTGATGCTCCACTTGCCAGTCTGGTCGTGGAGTAAATATTTTTCTTTTCATATTAAGTGAATGCCTAAAGACTTAGCCGCCGAAAGAGAAACCGCTACGACCAAACCCCCCACGTATTGGGGATGAAGAAGACGCGCTTTTCGCCGTACTTGAAATAATGGGGCGACCTACACTCAAATTGCTGTAAGGATGCAAAGTATTTCCGTGATAAGAAACTTCCCGATTATTTTGATAATACGCAGGCCCTAAATAGCGGCTTCCAACATAGCTAGACCCATGTCCACTTGAGCTATTTTCTTGTTTACATGTTTCATTATTCCAGTCGCGAGCACAGTCATATTGGTTGTTATATACGTCTTGTACTAAAGGACCATCATTATGGCTACATGCCGTGAGTAATAGTGGGACAACGACAAGATTAATTTTTTTAGAACGCATGAGACTCCACACATTTTAATAAATATATTCGGCATAAAATACCGATTAGCTATTATCTATTATGTTTCTGATTAGGAAAGATAAATTTTAGGTTGGCATATGATATTAACCTGTTTTTTTAAAGTACAGTCTCTTTTGAAGATTTAGATAACAAGGCATCTTACATGTAGATGCCTTGTTGTGATGAATTAGGACTGCAATTGCTTTTTGTTGTGTCGTAAAGAGAGGTAAGCAGTGATTGCTAACACTATGACGATAAAGCTTAATGAGATCCAGATTGGCATGTGGAATACATCAAGCAACAACATTTTTGCACCAATGAACAATAAGATAATGCCTAAGCCGTATGGCAAGTAATGCAATTTAGTCGCAGCGCCAGCAAGTAAAAAGAACATTGCGCGTAAACCTAAAATTGCCATTAAGTTCGCCGTTAAAACAATAAACGGGTCGCTAGTTACCGCGAAAATAGCAGGAATAGAATCTACTGCGAAAATCACGTCTGAAGCTTCAACCAAAATCAAAACTAGAAATAACGGTGTTGCCCATAATAAACCGTTTTGGCGTACAAAAAATTTGTCACCTTCAAGCTGTGGCGTAATACGCATATGGTTACGTAACCATTTTAAAAGCTTGATATCTTCAATATTGGTTTCTTCTTCTTGGCCTTTTAAGAACTTAAAGCCTGTATATACCAAGAACGCGCCGAAGATATAAAGTACCCAAGAAAACTCTTGAACGAACCATGCACCAATAAAAATAAAGAGGGTACGCAGTACGATTGCGCCTAATACGCCGTAGAGCAAAATTTTACGTTGTAGCGCAGCCGGTATAGCAAACGCTGCGAAAATCATTAACCAGACGAAAACGTTGTCAATTGCGAGGGACTTTTCGAGTAAGTAACCTGCAAAGTATTCCATAGTTTTTTGGTTTGCTAAGGTCACCCCAACTGTTTGTTGTAGGTAAAGCCATAAACCACCACCAAATAAGGCTGCAACGCTTACCCACGCCACGCTCCAGTAAGCAGCTTGCTTAATTGAGACATCTTGACCTTGTTTTTGCTTAAAGCCCAAGAAGTCAATCAGAAGCATGACAATGACTATGCCAAAGAATGCTACGTACAGCCATAAATTGCCGATTGTTTCCATAAATCCTCCATACATCCGGCAATTGGGCATAAAAAAACCTCGACCAGTTGCCAGATGAATTAAACATCTGTATCAACATGATCAAGGTCTTGCCTACACCATGAATTTCACGATGCTCAGATACCGACTTTTTAATAAAAGTGTATTGACGATATCTGACACATAACATTGCTGTTATGTTTGGAGGAGGCTACTCCCCTTGTCAAACTAAATTCTGTTTTGGATAAAACATATCCAAGTCCACATAGAATGGCAGATTTTTTTGTATTACGCAACTGAACTTCATGTGGTGGTTTTACTACATAAAAGCTCTAGAGGTTATTTAATCAAACCACGGTCTAAAAGCGGTTTGCATATAATCTGGTAAAGGTGAATAAAGAATGCTGTTAAAGGCGTACCATAAACATTCCAGAAGTAATAACCGGCTGTGTTGACTAGTAACGCGACAATAAAAGCACCCAACATATCTAAAGGGAAATGCACACCTAAATAAATACGTGACCACGCCACCACAAATGACAAAAATAAAAGAATAATTCCAATTATTTTGCGCTGAGCAAACAAATAAGACAGGGCAATGGTGCTAAAAATTAGCATATGATTACTTGGAAAAGACGCTGTTGGCGCATGTTCAATAAAGGTGGTGCCCACACCCATCACAAACGGTCTTGGGTGATGGTAAAACAGAGAAATAACGTAACCGACTAAAAGCGATACACAGGTTAAAAAGACAGATTTAATGACCCTATTTTTTAAATCTTGATCGCCATAAAACCATAAAAAAGTAAGTATGAATAAAAGAATATAGAGGAGATCATTAGCAAAAAAGATAGCAAGACGAATGATAAATTGACTCGCATCCTGAGCCCCATTAATGACATGGAATAAGCTAAGGTTGAGTGTTTCTAAAGACATTCATATTCCAAACAAGAACAAAAACGTGAGCTATGATAAAGAATTAAGCTTAAGGTCTTGATAAAGAATTGTCACAAAAATGAAATATAGTTTATTTGTGAGTAAATAATAGACAGTAAGGCTAGATAATTTTTAATGCGTGTTCGGAGCGTTAATATTAAAGTGTTAACGTGTTGGCACTTTATTCGAGAACGTTATTTTATGACTACTCAAGAAAAACAGAAAAAATTAAGTTTGAGGCCCCTATCTCCAAGAGATCCAGAACAGCCGCATAGAGCAGCAACTCCCCTCGAATTATTATTCGATTTAATTTTTGTGGTCGCGATTGCAACAGCTGGTCAGCAGCTACATCATGCAATTATTGAAAATCATCTATGGCATGCATTACCAAGTTACCTGATGGTATTTTTTGCGCTGTGGTGGGCATGGATGAATTTTTCATGGTTTGCCTCGGCTTACGATAACGATGATGCTTTGTATCGCTGCCTTACCTTTGTACAGATTGTAGGGTCATTGGTCATGGCCGCAGGTATTCCTGATGTGTTCCATAGTCAGGATTTTGACATCATTATTGTCGGCTATGTGATTATGCGTTTGGCTTTAGTCACCCAATGGCTGAGAGCCGCAAAACATGATCCTGAACGGCGAATTACAGCGTATCGTTATGCCATAGGTATCGTATTGGTGCAAATTGGCTGGCTTGTTGCTAACTTTGCTCATGCCCTTTCTATTCCTTTATTTTTACTTCTGGTTGTGGTCGAGTTATTTGTTCCTATCTATGCAGAAAAATATTCGCCTACGCCGTGGCATCCTCATCATATTGTAGAGCGCTATGCCCTTCTTACTATTATCGTTTTAGGGGAATCCATCGTAGGTAGCTTCAATGCCATTCGTGATGCGCTTGCGGCTCAATCTATTAATATTCCGGCTGTTTTTTTAATGATTGGCGGATTAATGTTGATGTTTGCAATGTGGTGGGCTTACTTTGACCGCAGTGAACAGCATCATCATGTTAAAGGTGTACGTCCGTTTGTTTGGGGATATGGCCATTATTTTGTTTTTGTGAGTGTTGCTGCCGTAGGTGCTGCGCTTGCTGCTGCTGTGGATGTCACCACCCACCATGCCCATATTTCTGATTTATACATGGGGGTAATTGTCGCGGTGAGTGTGGTGCTTTATACCAGCTGCATATGGATACTTTACGAGTTTCAGTGCTTATCTGGAATTACTAAATGGTTTTATCCTATTACTGCACTCATTATTTTATGTATTCCGTTTATTTGTAATAACGTGGGATATAGCGTGTTTGCGATGGGTATTGTCTATGCGTTACGTTTATTCATCTCGAACAAATTTATGGAAAATATAGAGCCAAAACGGGTTTAAAAAATAATTAAACTAAAAAAACGGGTTTCAATTTGAAACCCGTTTTTTATTGAATCATCTGGAGCGAAAGTTAAGCAGCTTTTGCTTTTAATGCGCTCATAAGTTTTTGATGTAAGCCACCAAAACCACCATTCGACATAATTACAACGGCATCACCCTCACCTGCTTCATTGACAATACGTTCAATAATTTCATCAAGTGAACGGCTCACTTGAGCATGGTTAGTCGCGGCTTCAATCACAGGTTGTAAATCCCAATCTAGGCCTTCTGGCTGATACCAGATCACTTCATCTGCTAAACGTGCAGAATGTGCCAAGCCATCTTTATGGCTACCCATGCGCATAGTATTTGAACGTGGCTCAATAATGGCCCATAAACGACGTTCGCCTAAACGTTTACGTGCGCCATCTAAAGTCGTGTCGATTGCTGTGGGGTGGTGAGCGAAGTCATCATAAACCTCAATACCATTGATCGTGCCGAGTAACTCCATACGGCGTTTTACACCGCCAAAGTTAGACAAAGCTTCACATGCCTTTTCAAGCGAAACGCCTACATGCTGAGCGGCTGCAATCGTTGCCAATGCATTCGCTACGCTATGCTGCCCTGTCATGCTCCATTTCACTTCGCCAACAACATTGCCATTTTCGAGTACTTTAAAATGGCTGCCATCAATTGAAATTAATTCAGCAGACAAAGCTGCTTTTTCATTTGCTTTTAAACTTGTACGAATCACTGGTGTCCAGCAGCCCATTTCAAGTACTTCATCAATATGTGTTTCAGTAATTGGCGCAATAATACGGCCTTCACTTGGAATAGTACGAACCAGATGATGGAATTGCTTTTGAATCGCTGCTAGGTCATCAAAAATATCGGCATGGTCAAATTCAAGGTTATTTAAAATCGCCGTTTTTGGATGATAATGAACAAACTTAGAACGTTTATCGAAGAAAGCTGAGTCATATTCGTCGGCTTCAACCACAAAGTATTTGCCACCGCCTAAACGAGCGCTTTCACTAAAACCAAGTGGAACACCGCCAATTAAAAAGCCTGGGTTTAAACCCGCCTGATCAAGTACCCAAGCGAGCATGGTTGTCGTAGTTGTTTTCCCGTGAGTACCCGCCACACCAAGCACATGTTTACCTTGTAAAACGTGATCAGCAAGGAACTGTGGACCAGAAATATATGGCAGACCTTCATTTAGCATGTATTCGACAGCATCTATACCACGTTTCATGGCATTGCCGACAATAACCAAGTCCGGATGAGGCTGTAAATGACTACGGTCATAGCCCTGCATGAGTTCAATACCTGCATTTTCTAACTGGGTAGACATTGGCGGGTAAACGTTTGAATCGGAACCTGTTACCTTATGTCCTAAATCACGAGCTAAAAGTGCTAAAGAGCCCATAAAAGTGCCACAAATACCCAAGATATGCAGATGCATTGCTCGCCTTCTCCACTGCTTTTGTACACAGTATGAATGTGAATTACTGTGTTTTCATTATTGATAAATTTGCCAGCAACGATAGCAAGGCTCAACTGGAAAAGATAGTCAAAATTCGTTGTTGTTCTATGTGTTTGAGGCGTTCATAAAAGTACAGCTTTATTTTTTAGATTTAAGCTGAATTACAGTTTTATCTTTTATAATATTTTCGATCCATATTAATACTTACATCATCGTGATGATGAAGGATGTGCCTTTGAGCCCAACGGTTTTAGCTTTCGTTCTGTTAATTATTTCTAACTGTTTTATGACACTTGCATGGTATGGGCATCTTAAGTTTTTGCACCACGCACCATTTTGGCAAGCGATTTTATTCGGTTGGACTATTGCCCTGCTTGAATATAGTTTTATGATTCCGGCAACTCGACTCTTGAGTGACTAAGGTTGGACTTTGGGTGAAATGAAAATTACCCAAGAAGTTGTCTCGCTTATTGTATTTGTTCCATTTATGGTGTTGCTATTTAAGCAGCCGTTCAAACTAGACTATGTTTGGGCTATGTTATGCCTGTTTGGTTGTGTCTATTTTGTATTTAGAAGCCAGTAAAATTATATGAAATTGGGTTTTCAGACAGATCGTTGTTAAATCCATCGGAATCATGCTTTTTCCACATAAACTTGGGCTTTGGGGTGAGTGAAAAAACAGCTATAATATTGGCCTCATCTTTTTCTCTCATGCTTGGCTTGGTACAAGTCGAGTTTTTACCATTTTTACGCTTTGGAAATGCCAATGAACGCGGTCGCAACAGATACCCAACCTTTAGTCGGAATTATCATGGGTTCCCAGTCCGATTGGGCAACGCTTGAACATACTGCCAATATGCTTAAACAACTTGGTGTCCCATTTGAAGCGGAAGTGGTATCTGCTCACCGTACTCCGGACCGTTTGTTTGAATATGCAGAAACTGCGCGTGATCGTGGTATTCAAGTGATTATTGCAGGCGCTGGTGGAGCTGCGCATTTACCAGGTATGTGTGCGGCAAAAACTGATTTACCTGTGTTGGGTGTACCAGTTAAATCATCAATTTTAAATGGCGTAGATTCATTACTTTCAATTGTACAAATGCCAGCAGGTATCGCTGTAGGTACTTTGGCAATTGGTCCGGCTGGTGCGACCAATGCTGCGATTATGGCTGCTCAAATCTTAGGTTTAACTCGTCCTGAAATCGCAAAAAATGTTGCAGATTTCCGTGCTGCACAAACTGATAAAGTTGCAAGCAACAATATTCCGGGACAGGTTTAAGAGGCTGAAATGGATAAAACTATCGGTATTTTTGGTGGTGGGCAATTGGGCCGTATGATGGCGCAAGCAGCGTTACCATTAAATATTCAATGTACTTTTTTTGAAGCAAATACAGATTGTCCAGCAGGTGTTTTAGGCCAAGTTTTTTCTAGTCAAGATGAACAAGGTTTAAAGCAGTTTATTGAAAGCGCTGATGTTTTCAGTCTTGAGTTTGAAAATACGCCTGTTGCAGATGTAGATGTGTTAACACAAACTAAAACACTGCACCCTCCCCGTATTGCTTTAGCAACTGCGCAAAATCGTTTGTCAGAAAAAGCATTGTTTGATGAACTTGAGATTCCTGTTGCGCCGTATCGTGCTGTAGATAGCCTAGAAAGCTTGAAAAAAGCTGTTGCTGAGCTTGGTTTACCAATTGTACTTAAGACTGCAACTGGTGGATATGATGGGAAAGGTCAGTTTGTACTTCGTTCAGAAGACCAAATTGATACAGCTTGGGCAGAGCTTGGTCCTGCAAAAAGCTTAGTGGCTGAAAGTTTTGTGAAATTTTCTCGCGAAGTTTCGATTATTGCAGTACGTGGTCAAAATGGTGAAGTGAAGACTTGGCCATTGGCTGAAAACCACCATCACAACGGTATTTTGTCTCACTCAATCGTACCTGCACCGAATAGTGAAGCTCTACAACCTGTTGCTCAAGACTACATTACGCGTTTGTTGAATCATCTTAACTATGTCGGTGTGCTAACTCTCGAGCTATTTGTGACAGAACAAGGCTTGTGTGCAAATGAGATGGCACCACGTGTGCATAACTCAGGTCACTGGTCAATTGAAGGAGCCGTATGTTCACAGTTTGAAAACCATATACGAGCTGTTGCAGGGCTACCATTAGGTTCAACAGACGTTGTTCGACCAACGGTTATGATCAATATTATTGGTCAGCATCCTAAAACTGAAGATGTTTTAGCACTAAATGGCGCTCATCTGCACCTTTATAACAAATCGGAACGTGCTGGCCGTAAGTTAGGCCACATTACGTTAATGCCTGTGGATAGTAATGAATTGACGAATTTATGCCGTCAGTTAGCGAAAATTTTGCCAGAACCACTCGCTTTAACAGATGATATGATCATTTAAATAAGTTAAATTTTCTAAAAAGCGATCTTCGGATCGCTTTTTTTGTCTTTTAAATTTAAAAAATATTAAAATCCTGTTATTTGTTCACTGTGGATAACTTTTGTTGAGCTTTTGAATTTAAATATGGGTCCTAATTTTGAATTTAAAAATGAAATAAGTTGTTTTGAGAGTTTTTGAATTTAAAATAAGTTATCCCCAATACTTAAAGTTTGAATTTAAATCTGGTACTCCGGCTTGTGTTTGTTTTGAATTTAAAAAGATGTATGTCGTCTGAATGATATTTTGAATTTAAAATTGTGCCTGACTTTTAAATTTAAAACGTATATTCATGAGTAGCCAAGGGCTTGTACTTCACAAGAGTTATGAAAAGCATAAAGAATATAGTGTGTGAGGCAGTTTAGATGTGTGGTTTTATGAGTTATCCACAAGTGGATTGGGTTTGGATTTTTAAATTTAAAATGAAGTTTTTGAATTTAAATTAGAGGGCAGATTTTGAATTTAAAAATTAATTCATCTTGTGAGGAAAGTTTTAAATTCAAAAATAGAGGGGAAATTTGAATTTAAAACTCCGAAAATGAATTTAAAGAAGTAATTATGAATTCAAATTTACGATTTCTCTCTGAAAAATTTGAGTCCATAATGGTATGGTACTTACAAATTTAAATTTAAAAATTGAACTAGGATAATATGCGACGTTTTTCTTGTATTGTTGGGTCTGTATTTTTGGCGATGACCCAGGCTCAAGCAGAGCTGGTAATTAATGGTTCTACAATATCTAGTAATGCGACTGTTCCAGTAACGAATAGTGATACTTATACGCCTAATAATAATTTCCAGAGCTGTTTGGCAAATTTACGTTCACAGGCTATTGCTGCTGGTGTTTCAGGTAGCACTTATGATCGCTATACGCAAAATTTAACACCAGATTACTCGGTGATTGATAAGTTAAATTACCAACCAGAGTTTTCGACACCGATTTGGGATTATTTGTCTGGTCTGGTGGATGAAGAACGTGTTGCACTTGGAAAACAAAAACTTGCACAACACCGTGATGTTTTAAATCGTGCTTCTCAAGTGTATGGTGTGCCTGCTGAAACCATTGTGGCAGTATGGGGCGTTGAAAGTAATTTTGGTGATATCTCTGGAAAATATCCTTTATTACAAGCGCTTGGTACTTTAAGTTGTGAAGGGCGCCGGCAAAGTTATTTCCGTACCGAGTTTTTTGCCACAATGCGTATTTTACAGCGTGGTGACTTAACTGAAGATCAACTTAAAGGTTCATGGGCAGGAGCATTTGGTCATACTCAATTTATGCCATCAACTTATGAACGCTTAGCGGTTGATTTTGATGGAGATGGCCGACGCGATTTAGTATCGAGTACTGCAGATGCATTGGCATCAACGGCTAATTTCTTGAATAAAGCAGGTTGGCAGACGGGTATGCCTTGGGGTTTTGAAGTTCAAATTCCAGCAAGCATGTCAATTGATGGAGAAGGACGACGCTCGAAAAAACCATTAAGCAGTTGGAGTGCGCGAGGAGTAACACGGATTGATGGTTCGCCACTAATACAAGGTCCTTTGTCTGGTAGTACGCCAGCCGGTTTAATGGCTCCAGCAGGACCAAGTGGACCAGTATTTTTAGTATTTAAGAATTTTGATGCTATTTATAGTTACAACGCTGCGGAAAGTTACGGGCTGGCAATTGCACATTTGTCTGATCGCTTAAGAGGAGCAGGTCCATTTGTTAGCTCTTGGCCAACTGATGATCCTGGTACTTCACGTGCAGAGCGTCGCGAAATTCAGCAATTTTTGATTAATCGTGGTTATGATATTGGTGCTGTTGATGGATTGATTGGCGATAAAACCCGTGTTGCTATTCGTCAGGAGCAAACCCGTTTAGGTTTAAATCCAACAGGACGGGCAGGGCAACAAATTTTACGTGCATTCCGCCAAGAACAAGCACGAAAAATGATGCAATAAAATATTAAATAAAAAAGGTCTGCATATGCAGACCTTTTTTATTAAACAGCTAAACTATAGATTGATCTAGTTTAACTGCTTCCAATATATCAAAAATAACTGAGGTAACATCTTGGCTTAAATCACGGTCATTAAAGATTTCATAAGCAGTAATTGTGACATCTGTATCACTTGGTAGCTGCTTTTGTTCTTCTTCAATTAGGTGCTCGATAGGCAATAATGTCTGCTTAACTTCCAGATGTAAAATATCTTTATATTCAATATTTTCATCTTCAAGCTCAATTTCTTGCTCATTGAAGTAAGGTAATAAAATAGAATGAAGGTAAGGTTTAAGTTCAATAATATCAAATAGTTCGATATCTCGAGTTTGCTCAATCGTACTAATATGATCATTTACTTCAATCAGGATATGATAATAACTCATCTTGATCTCCATTCTATTTTAGACGGCTCTTACAACCACAATAACATGACTTTGACATGAATTTCGATATATCTATTTATAAAATAGATACATCGTATGAGTTCAGTATCTAATTATTGAGGTAAAGCGCTTAATAGATCACGATCAGCATCAGTTAAAATATTACTTTTTTTATCGCTATCTTTTCGAACTGAGTACATTAAAGCACCCGGTTGATCACTATGTTTTAAGCCAAGTGCATGGCCTAATTCATGAGCAATCGTTAAACGTAAATCATCAATAGAACTATATTCATAGATCATGATTTGTTTACCGTTATAAATACCTTTCTTAAATACATCAGCTTGGGCATTTTGCTTAAACTGATTTAATGATTGATTGAATTCATCATTAATCTGGTTAAAGTGAGTAACCTTTTTATTTAAATCTGCAGCTTGCTGATTATAAGCAGCGATATCTTTCTTTAAAGCAACTGTCTGTTTTTGTAAATCTTTCTGAGTTTTCGAAAGTGATTTTGCAGTGTATTCAGGTGCTAATTTTCCTTCCTTAAACTGCATCATCTGTTGATCAAAATTCTTCAATTTCTCATTTAAGATCTGTTTTTTATTTTCAAGATCCGATTGAGTTTGACTTAAATTCTGCTTCAACTGTTTAATTTGTTGTTGCTCATCAATTACACGTTGTTGGTCTTGTTTGAACTGAGAAGCGATTTTTTGACGCTCTGCTGAACGATTTTGGCTGTCATCGTATACAAGACGAATTTCTAACTTTGCATTTGGGTCATAAGTAAAGTAATTTTTACCTGTACCTTCTTTCCAAATATCAGCAGCTTGCTGTGTAATCTGGATTAATTGCTCTTGACTTAAACCAAAACGAGGGTCAACTTCAGCAATTTTATATGTCAAATGTTGAACATTTTTTTGCTGAACTTGGGTGTGTAGGGGAGTCGCAAGATTAGCATTAGCCTGAAAATTAGAAAAAGCAAAGGCCATGCCTAATAACAAAGAAGTTAAACGCATAATCAAAGGGGGGAGATTTGAAAAAAAACGCATTATAAGAATATAAAATGAAAAATCAATCAAAAAATATACAATTTCGACAAAATAATGAGACTTTCGTCTCATTATTTTTTACCAAATGCCAAATTATTTTTTAGTAAAAATTGAATAGTTTTTATTTTATTTAGTTTATTTAATCAGTTAGTTTTAATGATTTTCGTCATTTGAACCATATAATGTTGCCAATAGATCTAAATCTGAATTTGTTAATTTGAAGTTATGAATATCTTGCTCTCTTAAAAGAGGGTACATCAAAGATTTAGGATCATCGGTGTGTTTTAAACCTAATGCATGTCCAAACTCATGAGCAAGTGTTAGGCGCAGATCATCGAATGAAGTAAAGCCATAAATCTGAATTTGGTTTTGACTAAACAAGCCTTTATGAAAAGTCTTTGAGCCAGAAGTCGTGCTCAAATTAAATTGCTCAATAGATTGATTAAGCAGGTTTTGTTGTTGATTTATTTGCTTAATTTGTCTATTAAGCATTTCTATTTTATTGCTATGTTGAGAAAACTTTGTTTGTAATTCTAACGAAAGCTGGCTTAACTCAGCTTGGCGTTTGTTCAAACTGCTTTGAGTAAATTGCCCATAGTTTCCTTGATTAAAAAGAGATACATCTTTTTGATATTGTTCGAATTTACACTTGAGATTCTCTTTTTCTTTATTCAAAAGAGAGGTTTCCTGATCAATTTGTTGTTTAAATAAAAGAATAGCTTTATTTTTCTCTTTCCATTCTTCCTGCTGCTTTAATAGCTCATTTATACTATTTTTTCTTTCATTTTGAGTAGCTTGTTGGTTGTCCAATACTAAATTAATAGTAAGCTCTGCTTGAGAATCATAAATAAAATAGGTTTTCCCAGTTTCTTTTTGCCAAATTTCAGCTGCTTCTTTACCAATTTGAATAAATTGTTCTTTCGTTAATTCAAAACGTGGATCTATATAATCAATCCTATATTTTAAAGGCTGATTAAAAGAAATATTTGATAAATTGCTTTGAGCAAAAGCAGCTACCTGTAAGCTTATACTGAAGTATAAACTTATTCCCCACCATAGAAATTTTTTCATGGCAAAAATAAAAATATAAATAAATTCTTATTGTTAGGATGTAATCCTTATTCGTCAAAGTGATAAAAATGACCAGAGATAGCGATTGTTTTGTGAACTTGCTAAAGAAAGAGAATAAATAAATACATGTGTTTGGCATTAATGGAAAAATTAATGGATTTCATAACAGTGATTTTAATTTTTTAAAATATCTATAAATAATAAATAGTTAATTTTTATAATTGACTATTATGCCTATTAAGTTCATGGAAATATATAAAAATATTATTGTTACTTTTTGTAAATAATAAAAAACCGCGCCTTCGCGCGGTCTTTTTTAAAGAGACAAATTATTTTTTGTCATCTTTTACTTCAGTGAACTCAGCATCTACAACGCCATCGTCTGCTTTTTGTTGACCAGCATCACCACCTTGGAATGCATTTGGGTCGAAACCTTCAGCACCGCCAGCTTGTTGCGCTTGTTCATAAGCACGTTGAGTGATCGGCATTAAGATGTTTTGTAAAGCTTCTGTTTTCGCTTTGATTGCTTCAACATCATTTTCTTTTGTTGCTGCTTCAAGTTCAGAAACTGCTGTATTTACCGCTGTTTTTTCATCTTCAGTTACTTTGTCACCAAGATCTTTAACAGCTTTGTTTGAGCTTGAAATTAATGCATCAGCTTCGTTACGAGCTTTTGCAAGTTCTTCAAACTTACGGTCTTCTTCAGCATTTGCTTCTGCATCTTTAATCATCGCTTCGATTTCAGCATCAGATAAACCTGAGTTTGCCTTAATCTGGATCGATTGCTCTTTACCAGTGCTCTTGTCTTTTGCAGACACTTTCAAGATACCGTCAGCGTTAATATCGAAAGATACTTCAATTTGTGGCACACCACGTGGAGCAGGTGGGATGTCACCTAACTGGAAGTTACCCAACAATTTGTTTTGTTGGGCCATCTTACGTTCACCTTGGTAAACTGAAATATCTACCGCTGGTTGGTTATCAGCAGCAGTAGAGAACACTTGTGATTTCTTCGCAGGAATCGTTGTGTTTTTCTCAATAATTGGTGTTAATACACCACCCATTGTTTCAATACCTAAAGTTAAAGGTGTTACGTCAAGAAGCAATACGTCGTTCTTGTCACCAGACAATACAGCACCTTGAATTGCAGCACCGATTGCAACTGCTTCGTCAGGGTTCACGTCTTTACGTGGCTCTCTACCGAAGAATTCTTGTACTTTTTGTTGTACAAGTGGCATACGAGACTGACCACCAACTAAGATGACGTCAGAGATGTCAGAAGTCGAAAGACCAGCATCTTTAAGAGCAATCTTACAAGGTTCGATAGTACGAGCAACTAAATCACCAACTAAACCTTCAAGTTTTGCACGAGTTACGTTGATCACTAAGTGTTTAGGACCAGTCGCATCAGCAGTGATGTATGGAAGGTTGATTTCAGTTGCATTCGAAGAAGAAAGCTCGATTTTTGCTTTTTCAGCAGCTTCTTTCAAACGTTGTAACGCAAGTGGATCGTTTTTCAAGTTTACGTTTTGTTCTTTCTTGAATTCTTCAACCAAGTATTCAATTAACGCGTTATCGAAGTCTTCACCACCAAGGAAAGTATCACCGTTAGTTGATAACACTTCAATTTGTTGGTCACCATCAAGGTCCGCGATTTCAATGATAGATACGTCGAATGTACCACCACCTAAGTCGTAAACTGCAACTTTACGGTCGCCTTCTTTTTTGTCCATACCGAACGCAAGTGCAGCAGCAGTTGGTTCGTTAATGATACGTTTAACATCTAAACCAGCGATTTTACCCGCATCTTTAGTTGCTTGACGTTGAGCATCGTTAAAGTAAGCAGGAACGGTAATTACCGCTTCAGTTACTGTTTCACCTAAATAATCTTCTGCAGTTTTTTTCATCTTTTTCAAGATTTCAGCAGAGATCTGTTGAGGTGCTAGTTTTTTATCGTTTACTTCAACCCAAGCATCACCGTTGTCTGCTTTGATGATTTTATAAGGTACAAGACCGATGTCTTTTTGTACTGCTTGATCTTCATAACGACGACCAATTAAACGCTTGATCGCGAATAATGTATTTTTAGGGTTTGTTACTGCCTGACGCTTAGCGCTTTGGCCCACTAAGATCTCGCCATCTTTATATGCAATGATCGATGGAGTTGTACGTGCGCCTTCTGCGTTTTCGATTACTTTTACTTTATCGCCTTCAAGTACAGCAACACATGAGTTGGTAGTACCTAAGTCAATACCAATAATTTTTGCCATTTGGTGTGTTCCTCTAAAATTCTGTTGCAATGTTTTTGCTTGTTATTCGATATGAGAGTCAATCGGTTTTTTTCAAGCATTTTTATGAAAAAAAATCAAAAAACTCTCAAATTCTTGGGCTTTTAGCAAAGAGATGCTTTGCTTTTGCTCATTTTATTGACCAACCATAACCATAGCAGGGCGCAATAAGCGGCCATTTAAGGTATAGCCTTTTTGTAAAACGGTACCGATTTCATTTGCTTTTGCATTTGGATCAATGCCAACAGCTTGGTGTAAATCTGCGTTGAAACCATTTTGAGTATCAGCTTCTACAACGCCAAATTTCTCAAGAGTCGTTAAAAGTGACTTTAAGGTTAACTTAACACCTTCAAGTACAGGCGTTTCTTCATCGCCAGCTGCCTGAATTGCGCGTTCTAAATTGTCGACAGAGTCCAACAATTCTTTTGCAAATTTCTCAAGCACAGTCTCTTTATGCTTTTCAGACTCACGCTGAATACGCTCTACACTTTTTTGTGCTTCGTAAACTGCATTGGCAGTACGAGCTTTTTCAAGCTTAAGATTTTCTTCTAGTTTAGTGATTTGCGCTTGTAAAGATTCAACGGTAACGTCGTTTGCTTGCTCTACACCTTCAGCCTGAGTTTGCTCGTTAGATTGCTCAACTTGCTCATTTTGAATGTCTTGAGCTTGCTCGTTTTGCTCATTAGCCATTGATGATCTCCGTTTAAATGGGTTTTTAAACATGTACAGTCCTTTTTGGCATCAGTATTTACTGTGTAAAACCTGAACTGCCATGCATATGCTGTAATTCATTAATAGGGATGAAGTATGGGCATTGCCTAAAAATTCAAGCGTACACGGCAAT
The DNA here is from genome assembly GCF_011075215.1 of Acinetobacter sp. EKM10A. NCBI lineage: Bacteria > Pseudomonadati > Pseudomonadota > Gammaproteobacteria > Moraxellales > Moraxellaceae > Acinetobacter > Acinetobacter sp. EKM10A. Next base: position 45,305 of record NZ_JAALLK010000020.1, read on the forward strand.
TTAAAGCTTTTAATTTTGCGGTTTTAAGTAAAAATCTAAATTTTCGATCATAAAAGCTATAAATTCTTGAGTAATTCGGGGTAAATGTTGTCTAGAAGCATACACGACCGACAAGCTTAACTCCGGAGCCGTAAAATTTTTAAATAAAGCTTTTAAGCGTTTTTCTTTTAAATCTTTCTCAACTAATAATGTAGGCAACATTGCAACTCCCTGTGCATGTAAGCACATATCGTAAAGTGCATTCACATCATTACTTTTAAAAGTGACATTTAGAGGATAGTTTTGAGGTTGTTGTTCATTATCAAAAAGTGTCCAGAATTGATGCTGGCTATGATGTGCAATACATTCGTGTTGAATGAGTTGACGAGGATGGAGTAGGGGGCTGTGCTGTTTTAAATAATCAGGATGAGCACAGAAAACGGATTCAATTTGACAAACTGGCCGTGCAATTAAACCATCTGCGACTTTTTGAGTAATGCGTAGTGCCAAGTCCACTTGTGCATCTATAAGATCCATCGTGCTTTCAGTCAGGTACACATCAAACTGAATATGAGGATGCTGTCTCTTAAATTGCCGAATACATTCCGCAACCCCAAGTTCAAATAGAAATAATCCGCATGTAAAACGGATTGTACCGTTGTGTTGTTCAGGTGCTGCGAGTTCTTGTAAAAGTTGTTGCTGCTGTAAAATATTTTCGCAGTAGAGCAGGGCTTTTTCACCTGCGGGTGTAAGAGATATTTTTCGGGTATTTCTCTGAAATAGTCGAGTTGAGAACGTATGTTCAAGGTGCTCAAGATAACGCGAAACCATTGCACGAGAATAATTAAGATGCTCTGCGGCTTTAGTTAAATTACCGTGTTGTGCAATAGAAACAAAGACCTGAATGGCTTTTAAAGTATCCATATGTCTAGCTATTATTACAATATATGCAACAGTTTATCTTAAATTAGTGCGTTTATCTTACATAAATTGCAATTTAAAGTGTTCTTCATGAAACAGGAGAATACCTAATGAAATTATTTAAATTATCCGCTTCCGCACTTGCTACTGCTACGGCATTAACTATGGCTCAGTCAGCTCTTGCTCAAGATCTGAAAATTCAGAGTTTTCTGGCTAAACCAGAGCACTTTGGTGTCACCTCAACCTTAATAGAAGGCGACAAAGAAGTTTTACTGGTTAATGCACAATTCTCAAAATCTGAAGCATTACGTATTGCTGCAAATATTCTCGATAGCGGTAAAACATTAAAAACTATTTTCGTAAGCTATGGTGACCCGGATTATTATTTCGGCTTAGATGTATTTAAACAGTATTTCCCGAATGTACAGATCATTGCTACGCCGGAAACAGTAAAGCATATTCAGGATACTCAAGCGCTTAAAGTTAAATATTGGGGGCCACAAATGGGTGCAAATGCACCTAGCCAAATTATTGTGCCTCAAGCTTACACTGCTAAAACTTTAAAACTTGAGAATGAGTCAATCGAGATTAAAGGTAAAAAAGAGCTTACTTATTTATGGGTTCCTTCTGCAAAAGCAGTCGTGGGGGGTATTCCGGTATCTTCAGGTATTCATTTATGGATGGCAGATACTCCTAAAACCAAAGATCGTGTGGAAGTCATTCAATCTTTAGAAAGCATCAAAGCACTACAACCTAAAATTGTTGTACCTGCTCATATGGTTGAGGGAGCTCCACAAGGTTTAGATGCTGTTAACTTTTCAATTAGCTATTTAAATAGTTATGAAAAAGCAGCTAAAGCAACTAAAAATGCTACTGAGCTGAGCAAGCTCATGCAGAAGCAATACCCAACGCTTCAAAGTGTTGATAGCTTAGAGCTCGGTGCTAAAGTAGTAAAAGGTGAAATGCAGTGGCCATAATCTAGCGTTTAAGCCATATTAACTTTCAAGAAGCCGTGACAATTCACGGCTTTTTTTACAGAGAAATCGATTTTAAAAGTCAAAAAGCTCTGTAACAATCTACGCAACTTGTATTGCGTTTCTATAAAGGGAAATATTTTGAATATATCTGTCAAATAGAGAAAAAATAAAAAATTGATAAAATTAAACAAGTGCTTATCTATAGTTTCATTTATAAAATAATATAGTTAATTTAAGAAAGTAATTTTAATAAAAAATTGCAGAATTTGTACCGCTATTACTACAAAAGACAACCAATGATACGCACGTTGAGAAAAAAAATTGTGAATTATAGGCAGCGCGAAGATGAACTTTGCATTTAAATGTTTGTCGTAATGAAAGGAAAGCTATCATGAAAAAATTAGGTCTTATCTCTGTAGTACTTGCTGGTGTTGCATTTACAGCTGTTGGTTGTGCATCCGAAGCTGGTTTAAACGCTTCTGGTTCTGCTCAAACAAGTGCTAGCCCATCTGGCGTACAAGCTGGTGTTGGTGTAGATGCAGGTGTTTCTGGTCAAGCTCAACCAGGTCAAGTTGATGCTGGCGCTTCTGGTTCAGTTTCAGGTTCTGCAACTGCTCAGTAATTTGCTGCTAAAAATAAGAGATATGAGTTTATAGAACATATATGTTCAAGATGCCGATACATATATGAAATGAGCTGCTACTCATTTTTCTATAAATTAGAGAGAATTTATATTCCTCAAAAAAAAGCCCCAAGAGACTTATTGCTTTGGGGCTTTTTATATAGAAGTAGTATGTTTAGTCATCATGACGATAATCTCTATGATCATGATCTCGGTCTTCTAAGCGTTTCTTCTCCCATTCACGGTGTCGTTTTTCCCATTCACGACGGTCCTTTTGCTGTTCACGAATATCTTTGCGTTGTTGTTCATATAATCTTTTACGCTCTTCCCAACGTTTGCGTTCCCACTCACTATATCGACGTCCATCGTTACGGTCATAACGATCGTCATCATGATCATGGTAACCATAACCACCGCGATAATAAGGATCATCTGTATAAGCAACACAGCCTACAGTTAAAAGACTGGTTGCTAACAAAGTAACAACTAGTTTTGCTGACATAGCAGTACCTCTTTTTGTCTGTTAACAATAATTGGCAAAAAAGTCCTGTTTTAAACGACAGATTTGTTAATGACATTTGCTATAAATCAGATTAGCGTAGATTGGTTTTTACCTTTGTATCTTGATTGCATGAGTTGTATGCGAATATAGTCAAACAACAAAGAATTCTGTAGAAAATATGAAGGATAAGAGGGATTCAAGGAGACAGGCATGACAGCATTTAATCAAAAAATTCAAACATTGCTAGATAAGGGGCAAGGTCCTGCTGCTCGAGCACTTGATAGGTTACCTCGACTAGCTCAAGAGTCTCTCGCTAAAATTTTAGGATACTCTTATCAATATCCAGATCTCGATTCATTTACGAAATGCATGATGGCTGTGCAAATTAAACAGGGGAGAGTGGGATTTATTGGTTCAGACCCACTTGAATCAAGAAGAGCATTCGATGCACAAATGCAGGCCATACGCCAAAAACCAACTGATATTGAGTTAGTAGAAGATATTCGCTTACCCCTACAAAGCGGAACTATCTTTGCTAGGCATTATCATCCTGCCCCTAATAAAAAACTGCCCTTAATCGTGTTTTATCATGGAGGTGGTTTTGTTGTAGGTGGTTTAGATACTCATGATGAGGTTTGTCGCTTATTAGCAAAATATGCAAAAGTACAGGTGCTCAGTATCGACTATCCTTTAGCACCTGAAGTTTCACCACAACATTTAATTCAATCGTGTGAAGATGCATTAGCTTGGGTTTATCAAAACCGCAGACAATTAAAAATATTAAAAAGTAGAATTGCTGTCGCAGGGGATAGTGCTGGCGGAAATATTAGTACTGTTGTAGCGCAAAGATCAGTAAATAAAGCTTATGCTCCGCAGGCACAATTATTGATTTATCCTACAGTCGACTTCAAAAGTAGACATCCTTCATTTTATGCTTATAACGAAGGGTTAGTCTTAACAAATACTGATATTGACTATGTCACACAGTATTATGCAACTCATCATAATGTAGAACTTGATGATCCAATAATTTCACCTACCTATGGCAATCTAAAGAAAAACCCGCCCGCTTTTGTGATTACAGCGGGGCATGATGTCTTACATGATGAAGCTAAAATATATAGCCATAAGTTAAGACAAAATGGTGTGAAAATGCATTATGAAGAATTTCCGGATCAGACTCATGGCTTTATTAACCTGACTCCGATTTCTAGAAAAGCAAAACGTTATACAATCGAAATTAGTAAAAACTTTAGAAAGTTTTGGGATAAAAATAGTTAAGTAAGCTGATTAATCCATGTTTCACGTGGAACGTGGATTAATATAAAAGCTATATAAAGCTATTAATAAATACTTACTAGAATTGTTTGCCGTAGGCGATTAGATTTAACGGTTAATTATTTATAAAGTTGTTGTAGGGCAATATGAAAAAATTACTGATGTTGTTGTGTTTAGGAGTAAGTAGTCACTCAGTATGGGCGAATACCTTAGTTGAGATGCAAACAAATTTAGGCAACATCGAAATAGAGTTATACGATGATAAAGCACCAATGAGTGTGAATAACTTTAAAGGCTATATAAAATCTGGTTTTTATAAAGAGACCATCTTTCACCGTGTCATTCCAGGATTTATGGCTCAAGGTGGCGGAATGACTGCGAACATGCAGGAAAAGACAACACGAGCACCTATTAAAAACGAAGCGGGAAATGGTATTGCAAATACACGAGGTACTTTGGCGATGGCCCGTACTTCAAATCCTGATTCAGCAACTAGCCAGTTTTTTATAAACGTTGCAGACAATAACTTTCTTAACCGTTCACCAGGAAATCCCGGATATGCCGTTTTTGGTAAAGTGGTCAAAGGAATGGATGTAGTTGACCGTATTGTTCAGGCTCCTACATCAAACTATGGCATGCATCAAAACGTACCAAAACAACCTATAAAGATAGTAGATATAAAAATTAAAAATTCTCAAAAATAAATTAGTCATATAAATCAGTGATTTAATTATTTTTAAAATTTTATTTGGCTGAAAAAGAACCGGTCGAGTGCGCATATTTATAAAAGTGCTTGCGTACCGGTTTTTTTTCCCTATAATGCACTCATCCCGACGCGATACACGAGAATATCTTAGCTTACAGGGTTAAGATGAAGATTTTGTATTGCGTTGAATTCTGTCTCTGATGAGGAGCAGAAAAATCATTAAGAGAATTGAAGAACAACTTGTGTGGATTTTTACTGATTGATTAATCGAAATAATTTTCATTGATTGATTGGTTTAAATTACTCGAAGTTTATTTGAGCGAAATTTAAGTCAGTAATTGATGAGCCAGAATTGGTACCTTGTCTTTAAATAAGGTACAAAATGATTTTAACTGAAGAGTTTGATCATGGCTCAGATTGAACGCTGGCGGCAGGCTTAACACATGCAAGTCGAGCGGGGGAAAGTAGCTTGCTACCGGACCTAGCGGCGGACGGGTGAGTAATGCTTAGGAATCTGCCTATTAGTGGGGGACAACATCTC
>NZ_JAALLK010000021.1:0-35869 GCF_011075215.1 Acinetobacter sp. EKM10A
CGGAAGCCTTAAAAGACAGTAATCCGTTGCAGATTTTAAGACTGGTGAATGGTGAGATGACTAAAGAAGCGATCTAAGAATAAAAAGAGACCACAAGTTGGTCTCTTTTTTATTGATATTCATCTTTATAAAAAAGCTAAACTAATCTCTTGCTTTAATTCAACTTAATTTTTGAAAGATCCTTTAATAATTCCAACAACTGTTTCATCTTCTCTTCACCATATTGTTCTTGGATTTTTTGATAAGAAGCTTCCATTTTCACTGCTTGAGTTTTAAAACATTCAAGGCCACTTTCAGTAAGACTAATTAAACTAATTCTTTGGTCATCATAATCTTTACGCTTTTGAATCAGTTTTTGCTCAACCATCCGATTTAAAATTCCGGTTAAGCTTGGTTTTAAAATACACGCCAGTTCTGCTAATTGATTACTCTCTAGTTCTTCATATTGATATAAAATTCGGATAATACGCCATTGTTGTTCAGTCAATCCTACCTCATTGAGTGCTGGACGAAAATGAGACATGATTGCTTCACGAGCTTCCAATAGCGCTAATGTTAAAGATGGACGGATGGGTTTCATTCTGTTCCAAAAAGACAAGTTTGTGAATATATTAACTTATTTTCAAGTAGTGTTAAATCGTTGTCCAGTAGCGGTCATCTGAATTCATGATTAAAAAACTAAAATAATAATTCAATAAAAAATGAAGGGTGTCACCCCTTCATTTTAGTAAGTTTTTTTGTTTTTAAATACCAATCAGATCCTTGAGCATATTTTTAAACAGCTTACGCTCATCAACCGTATATTTTGCAAAGACTTCTTCTTGGTGGCTTTCTGCAATTTTATACAGCATATGCGCACATGCATTACCTTGTTCAGTTAACTCATAGTGTTGACCGTTATCAATTAATAAACCTTTTTCAGATAAAATTTTAGTCGCTTCTTCAATTTCACGAATTGGCATTGCTACTTCACGTTGCAAATCGCACTTACTAGAAGCTGTTTTGCTTTCTAAAACTAGTAATAAACGTGCTTCACTTGTACGAAAACCACTTGCTAATTGTTTAGGTTGATAATCGTTTTGATAAGCACGTACAGCCTGAGTTAGCAAATAGTACATATTGTCATATAAACGTCCTGGGAATACACCTTCAGCCGTTTCAGACTTCATATTCAGGCTTGGATGAGGTAATACTGCCGAATATGCACCTTGGTGATATAAAAGTGGAGAACGTCCATGATCATGGAACTTCACTACACGACCAATAATAATCCAATGGTCACCGCCTTCGACAATATTATACCGCTCACATTCAAAAGCTGCAGAACAGTTTTTGAAAAGTGGTATGTTGCCCACACCTAAGTCAAACTCAATATTTGCAAATTTATCTTCGCTTCGGCGTGCAAATCGATTAGATAATTCAATTTGAGCAGCAGATAAAATATTCACACCAAAATGGGTGGCTTCTTCGAAAATCCGATAACTAGAAGATTTTTTATCAATACTCCATAAAACTAAAGCTGGATCTAATGAAACGGAATTAAAACTATTTGCTGTTACACCTACACGCTCACCCGATGAAGTTTGAGCAGTCATAATGGTAACACCTGTTGCGAAATTACCTAAAGCACGGCGAAACGCCATAGGGTCAATCACTTCTTTTTCTACAATAGCTGTATTTAATTGATTCATTGCGTTCATATTCCTTTATCCCTTCACTTAAACCATGGTTGGGTCTGGTTCCATACCCATTAATTCACGCCCCAGAATTTGTGCACATACGTCATAATCTGTGTATGCATGAGCACCAGTCATATGAGCATCACGGAAGAGACGTTGTAGTTCACTGTTGTCCATAAAACTTGTTGCACCAGCAGCAGCCATTAAACGATCAACAGCTTCAATACACATTTTGACAGCATACGCCTGATTTGTTCGCCAAAAAGCCAGTGTTTCCTTATTTGGATATTGATGATTTAATCCGTGAATACGATGGTCTTCCCATGTTTTTTCAAGTAAGGCGCGTGCAGCAGCAACTTGATGTGTCGATTCTGCAATACGCATTAATGCAGGTGTAGCCAAACCTACATTAGCACCTGTATAAGCACGAACACGATTTCGTTGTTTTTCTTTAAAGGCTTCAATCATACGTTCTGCGATACCTAAACTCACTGCAGAAAAACCACTTGCGAAGTAAGGACGGTATGGTGTGTAAAAAATTTTTGAATCAGGATATAAACCAAAACCAGCCGACTTTCCTTCCATCATATCTTTAGCTTTGGAAATGCGGTATTCAGGGATAAATACATTCACAAGCTTTAGCATTTTTGAGCCACTACTTTTAATCGCTTGTGCATACCAGTTATCTACAATTTCGTAGTCACTACGCGGAATCACACCAAAACTATAAATCTTATTGCCATCAGCATCAAAACGGTTAAAACCGACAATGGCATATTCAGCATGATCACAACCGCTACTCCAGCCATAATCACCGTTTAAAATAATTCCACCTTCAACTTCTTCTACTTTACCAAAAGGAGCAATAGAACTACTTGCGGTTGCATCCGGATCTTTTAACCAGATTTCATCTTGCAACTGTTTACTAAACATCGCAATTTGATGGCTATGAGTACAAAGAAGACTAAATGCCCAAGCCGTTCCCGCACATGCGCCTGCTAAAGTCACAATACAGTTGGCAAAATCCGGCAAGCTCATTTCTAGACCGCCATAAACCTTTGGTTGGAACGCTCGGTGTAGTCCAATTTCTTTAAGAAGTTTTATATTTTCATCAGGTACACGGCGTAATTGCTCGGCACTTTCTGCATTTTTTGCAATTTGAGGTAAAATTTGTTGAATTTTCTCAAGCATTGAAACTCCAGAAACATCTGGCGTTTGAGCGTGAGTGTATACAAGTCGTATTGGCTGAAAGATTGCTTCGCAAGCATGAATCACATCAGAATCCAGATTTAAAACTGTATTTTCCATAATATTGTTTCCATTCAATTAAAAATCATTCCACTATAGACTTCATTGTCTACATACGATGTTTGATACTCATAAAGCCATTATTAAGAAATTCACCTCAATGATTAATGCACTTTTAAAAGTTAAAACTGTACTTTTCATAGTTTCAAAAGAAGAATATCTATCCTTTATTTTTCTTATGGCCAAACAAATAAAGCACCAATAGAAATTGATGCTTATTTTTTAATATTCATTGTTTTTTTATTTATCGTGATGCCATATCACAGGAGATTTTGATTGTTCCTTTTCATAATCCGGTCCTAAAGGTATACCTGTTCGGTCTTTTAGAGAGACGGTTGAAAGAAAAGCAATACAAGTCATTAATGATAAATAAGCCGTAACGGCGAATGTTGTTCCAGTGATATCAATAAGCCAAGCTCCAATCATCGGGGCAAATGCGCCTCCTAAAATTGCACCAAGTGCATATGAAATTGAAATTCCTGAAAACCGGATAGAAGCAGGGAAAAGTTCAGAATAAAAAGCAGACTGCACACCGTAAGTCAGGCCAATTCCCAATGCAAGAAAACATAAAGCTAAAGCGATTAATGGGATTGAAGCTGTATTAACTAATGGAAATAAAGTTAGAACAGCAATGAATTGAACACCCCATCCCGAAATATATGTTTTCTTTCGGCCAATACTGTCAGACAAAACGCCTGAAAACCATGTTGAAATTAACCACACGACAGATGCCAAGGTTACACTAATTAAAATAGGGGTTCTTGATAAAGCTAGAGGTCCTTCGGGATTTGTTGCATAATTTTGAATAAAGCCGCCAGTAGTCATGTAACCACACGCACTATTACCTGCAAAAACAAGAGCAGCTAAAATAACGAGAAGAGCATGATTTTTAAATAGATCACGAATAGGGGTAGCCGAGGTACTTTTACGTTGTTTTATTTCTTCGAAAACTGGGCTTTCTTCAACCGTACGTCGTATCCAATGCCCTACAAATAATAAAACGATACTAAATAAAAAAGGAATTCGCCAACCCCATTCTATAAATGCATCTCCAGGAGAGATAACCCCTGTCATTAGCGCAAACATAACTGAGGCTAAAATAAGGCCCAAAGGTACACCTATTTGGGGAAATGCTCCAAAACGTCCTCTTTTATGTGAAGGTGCATGTTCTACCGCCATTAATACAGCTCCACCCCACTCACCACCTGCGGCTAGCCCCTGTAATATCCTTAAAATGAGTAATAAAATGGGCGCCCAAATACCGATAGACTCATAAGTTGGCAGCAAACCAATACTTGTGGTTGCTAGTCCCATCAGAACTAACGTCATCACAAGCACAAAACGACGGCCATAACGATCCCCCATATAGCCTGCTAAAAAAGCGCCTAATGGACGAAACAGAAAACTTAATCCAACTGTTGCAAAGGTAAGTATGGTCCCTAAAGAGCTACCAGCAGGTGTAAAGAAAAGATCTTTAAAAATTAATCCGGCGGCTGCCGCATAAATGAAAAAATCATACCATTCGACTGTTGTGCCGATAATTGTAGCGAAAGCAACTTTTCTTTCTTCCGCACTTAAATTTTCCTTTTCAATAGCCGTTATCGTGTCATTCATTGCTTACTCCTTGCATGATGAAATCTTATTGCTATAATTTTATTTCAAATAGTTAATATGTTAACTATTTAATTAATAATATTGCTGTGTCTAAAAAATATTTTGATTGCCAGAATTGTTAATATATTAACAATTCTGGCATAATACACGTGATTTTTTTAAATCTGTTAGGATTAAATTCCCATACACATATATTTGAGTTCTTGATAGTCTTCTAAACCATATTTTGACCCTTCTCGACCCGTACCAGACTCTTTGATACCACCAAAAGGAGCAACTTCAGTTGAGATAATACCTTCATTAACTCCAACCATACCATATTCCAATGCCTCGCCCACTCGCCAAGCTCGGCTTAGATTTTGTGTATAAATATAGGAAGCTAATCCAAACTCAGTATCATTGGCCATAGCAATGGCTTGCTCTTCTGTTTCAAATTTAAATACTGGTGCTAAAGGCCCAAAGGTTTCATCATTAGCAACTAGCATGTCAGTAGTTACATTGGCTAAAACTGTCGGTTCAAAAAAAGTCTGGCCTAAACCGTGTCGATGACCACCATAAATAATTTTTGCACCTTTCGAAGTGGCATCTAAAATATGTTCTTGAATTTTTTCAACCGCCTTTTCATTGATGAGAGGCCCCTGTTCTGCTCCATTTTCGAAAGCTGGTGCCACTTTGAGTTTTGCAACTGCAATGCTTAATTTTTCAATAAATACGTCGTAAACAGAAGCCTGAACTAATAAGCGGTTGGTGCATACACATGTTTGTCCACTATTGCGGAATTTAGATGCAATCGCACCTTCCACTGCACGATCAAGATCAGCATCTTCAAACACAATAAATGGTGCATTACCACCAAGTTCCATACTGACTTTTTTCATTGTTGAAGAGCATTGTTCCATCAACAACTTGCCAATTTGAGTAGAACCAGTAAAAGATACTTTCCGTACTGATGGGTGTTTAGTCAGTACTGCACCAATCATTCGTGCACTACCAGTCACCACATTAATAACACCTTTAGGAATACCTGCACGCTCAGCCAATACAGCTAGGGCAAATGCTGATAGTGGCGTTTCCGATGCCGGCTTTATAATCACCGTACAACCAGCAGCTAAAGCTGGACCAACCTTACGAGTAATCATGGCATTGGGGAAATTCCAAGGGGTAATGGCTGCTACAACACCTACAGGTTGGCGGATAACAACTAAACGCCGGCCTTGCTTATCATGGGGAATGATATCGCCATATGCACGTTTGGCTTCTTCAGCGAACCACTCAATAAAACTTGCACCATAGAGAATTTCCCCACGGCTTTCAGTCAATGGTTTACCTTGTTCAAGGCTAAGTAATATTGCAAGATCTTCCTGATTTTCAATAATCAACTGATACCATTTTTTTAACAAAAGTGATCGCTCTTTTGCTGTAGTCAGCTTCCATGTAACCAAAGCCTGTTCAGCTGCTTTGACTGCATGTTCTACCTGCTGTTCTGTTGCGGAAGCAACATTGGCAATAGTTTCACCAGTGGCAGGGTTTGTAACAGTAAATGTTTGTTGATCTGCAGCCGCCAGCCATTCACCATTAATAAAAACCTGTTGTTTTAATAATGATGTATCTTTTAATTGCATGATTCTTTATTCCTTTAATAGACACTTGGTGATGTCGATACTGGTCCATCAACATTTTTGAATTTTGAGAGCAGTTGCTTCATCGATTTCATGAGTAAGCTGGTGTCTACTCCAACAGCAACAAATTCAGTCCCAAGTTCAAGATATTGTTTTGCCAGTTTTTCATCAGCAGATAAAATGCCAGCCGCCTTGCCTGCTGCTCGGATTTTCTGAATGGTCTGTACAATAATATTTTGGACAAATTCATGACCCGGATTACCTCGATAGCCAAGCGCTGCCGACAAGTCCGCGGGGCCAATAAAGATGCCATCAACACCATCAACATTTAATATTTCATCAAGATTATCTAAGCCTTTTTTAGATTCAACTTGAACCAAAAGACAGATTTGTTCATCCGCAGTTTGTAAATAGTCTGAAATATTATTCCAACGTGAAGCTCTAGCAAGCGCAGCTCCAACTCCTCGGATCCCTTCTGGTGGATAACGGGTTGCTTTCACCATCAATTCAGCCTGTTCAGCAGATTCAACCATTGGAATAAGTAGAGTTTGTGCACCAATATCTAGTAATTGCTTAATAAGCGGTACATCACCTGAAACCGGCCGCACGACCGCTTGGCTTGGATAAGCTGCGATACTTTGTAGTTGGGCTAAAATACTGCGCACATCATTCGGAGCATGCTCCCCGTCAATGAGCAACCAGTCATAGCCAACATTTGCCGCAATTTCTGCACAGTAACCATCAGCTAAGCCCACCCACATGCCTATCTGTTGCTCGGTTTTAAGCTTTTGTTTAAAGTAATTGACCGTATTCACCATGATCATGCTCCTTTATACAAAGCGAAAAGCAATTGAACCAAGTTGATCATAATCAATATGGAATGTATCACCTGCACGAGCTGCTACAGGACGGGTAAATGAGCCACCCAAAATAATTTGTCCTGGCTGCAATGTAACACCATGTGGATGCAGTTTATTGGCAAGCCAAGCAACACCTTTTGCCGGATGATTAAGTACGGCCGCTGCAACACCGGACTCTTCAATGACGCCATTACGGTATAAAACTGCTGAAACCCGGCGTAAGTCGAGATCATTCGGTTTGATTGGTCGTCCACCCATAACAATGCCAGCATTGGCAGCATTATCTGAAATGGTGTCAAAAACTTTACGGGTGATTTGAGTTTCCGGATCAACATTGTGTAAACGTGCATCAATGATTTCAATCGTCGGGATCACGTAACGAGTCGCATCCAGTACATCGAAAATAGTGCAGTTTGGTCCAGATAACGGTTTGTCTAAAATAAAGGCTAATTCAACTTCAACACGAGGCACAATAAAACGTGACATTGGAATATCTGAGCCTTCTTCAAATACCATATCATCTAGCAATGCCCCATAATCAGGTTCTGTAATATTTGAAGAAACCTGCATGGCACGTGAAGTGAGCCCAATTTTATGACCAACTAATTTTCGCCCTTCAGCAATTTTATGCTCTACCCATGCTTTTTGAATGGCATATGCATCATCAATGGTAATCTCAGGATATTGCAGTGAAAACTGGCGTATTTGCTGACCAGTTTTTTCAGCTTCATCGAGTTGAATTGCTAACTCTTGAATTTTGGCTTTATCTAACATACGACTTCCCTGCCTCAAGCCTGATTTTTTAAAAACTGATGGATATTGTTCGATTTAAAATTAAGAACGGGATCAAGTTCTGTCATTTCAAATGAAATTGCCAAAAGTCGCTGCTCTTTCAAAGGTTGGAAAAATTGTTCAATCAGGCCAAAGAGTTCAATAGCAACTTTTTGTCTGGTTTCTAAATCACGCCCTGCTCCTACTTTTAAACTCATGTGTACAAATGCATAGTCATGCTGGCCATCTGCTATACGATATTTCTCTAGACGAATAGCACGGCTGCGTATTCCACCTAAAGGAAAGACACCTGTATTTCCTAAAAAGTCATTTACGGTTTTAAACAAGTCCTGAAAATCTACAGAGTTTTCAAGGTTGGCACTGTACTCAGCAATAAAGTGTGGCATCTTTCACTCCTTGATTATGTATTGGGCATTAATGGAAAAATTGCATTAATTTGCCCTGTTCCTGAACTAGGAAAAGCTGGTGTAATAATTTCAGCAGGTTGGTTATATTTATCCCAGCCTAAAGCGCCTAAAAGCATTGCTGTATCATGCATACCACCCTCACCGAAACAATACTCGGCATATTCTGGCAACATTGCGCAAAACTCTGCCCATTCAGCGTTTTCCCACATTTTCACGACATGTTTATCGACTTGACGATCCCACTCACGTGTATAGGTATCCATTCCACGTTGCGCTTCCCAATCCCAAATGAAGCGATGTGATAGTGAGCCACTGGCGAAAATTGCAACATTGCCATCGTAACGTTCAATTGCTTTGATAAGACCTTCACCGAATTTACGGCTATCTTGTAATGAATGAGATGTACAAAAAGCAGAGACTGAAACGACTTTAAAACGACGGTCTTGATTCATATAACGCATCGGGACTAAAGTGCCATATTCCAGCTCGAGACTTTTAATGTTATGGGCCTGAACACGGACGCCTGTTTTTGCAATTTCCTCTTGCATCAACTGGCCTAAAACCGGGTTGCCATCATATTCAAATTCCATATCTTTAATAAAATGTGGAAGTTCATTACTGGTGTAAATTCCTTTGAAATGTTCACCACAGTTAATGTGAAACGCACTATTCACTAACCAGTGGCTATCGAACACAACAATAGTATCTACATCCAAATCACGACAACGCTGCCCAATTTCCTTATGCCCATCAATAGCTGCTTGGCGGCAACCTTGGTGAGGACCAGGTAGTTCAGACAAATACATAGATGGAACATGTGTAATTTTTGCTGCAAGAACTAGCTTACCCATAATATTTCTTCCCTAAACTATATTTATAAATTACACGCCCCAACGCGGAATATGATGTGAGCCCATTGAAATACAAACATTTTTAACTTCTGTAAATACTTCAAAACTGTATTCGCCACCTTCACGGCCTGTACCGGATGCCTTCACGCCACCAAATGGCTGACGTAAATCACGTACGTTTTGGCTATTAATAAAGACCATGCCAGACTCAATACCTGCCGCAAGGCGATGTGCCTTACCAATATCTTGAGTCCAGATATATGAAGCCAATCCATATTCAACATCATTTGCAAGACGTAATGCTTCTGCTTCATCTTTGAATTTTAACAAGCACACCACTGGCCCAAAGATTTCTTCTTGGGCAATACGCATACGGTTATCAACATCGGCAAATACTGTTGGCTGAATGAATTGACCATTTTTTAAATGCTCAGGTAAGTTTGCTGGGCGCTCTAAACCACCTGCAACTAGATTTGCACCTTCTTCAATCCCGATTTTGATGTAGCCCGTGACTTTGTTGTAATGCGCTTGGGTAATCATTGAACCGACTTGGGTATTTGGATCTTGAGGATCTCCAACAATGATATTTTTTGCACGGCGTGCAAACTCAGCTACAAATTCATCGTATACAGATTCTTGAATAAAGATACGACTACCTGCAGTGCAACGTTCACCATTTAACGAGAAGATCGTAAACAATGCTGCATCTAAAGCACGTTCTAAATCGGCGTCAGCAAAAATAACAACTGGAGATTTGCCACCAAGTTCCATTGAATATTTTTTCAAACCTGCATTGGCCATGATTTTACGACCAGTAGCAGTACCACCGGTAAATGAAATTGCACGAATGTCAGGATGTTTTACCAGTGCATCCCCAGCATTTGCTCCATAGCCCTGAACTACGTTGAACACACCTTCTGGAATACCAGCTTCTAAAGCTAAACGCCCAAGTTCATTCGCGGTTAGAGGTGATAACTCCGACATTTTTAATACCGCAGTATTACCCAAAGCTAAACATGGTGCTGTTTTCCATGTCGCCGTCATAAACGGTACATTCCAAGGTGAAACTAGTGCACATACGCCTACGGGTTGGTGTAGCGTATAGTTCAGCATTTGGTCATCAACTGGATATGTATGGCCATCCATGCGGGTACATACTTCAGCAAAGAAATTGAAGTTGTGTGATGCACGTGGAATTAAAACATTTTTCGTCTGATGTATCGGCAGGCCTGTATCTAAAGTTTCTAGCTCTGCGATTTTTCCGACATTTTGATCGATGAGTTCGCCTAAACGACGCATTAGTCGTGCACGTTCTTTTGCTGGTGTTTTGGACCACTTTGGAAATGCTTTTTTCGCAGCAGCAACTGCTAAATCAATTTCTCTTTGGCCGCCACTTGCTACTTCACCAATGGCTTGGTTAGTAGCTGGGTTATAGTTTGTAAATGTCTCGTCACTAGCGACTTCTTTACCATCAATCCAATGCTTAATCATGGAAAATTCCTTTATTTCACAGTATTAAAAAATTCAGTTTCTGAAACGATATAGTTCCGTAGCTTGCCTATACCTTCAATTTCAACGACAACTTCATCTCCCGGAACCACATCAGATAAGCCTTCTGGTGTTCCAGTTGCGATCATGTCACCCGGTTGTAAGGTCATAAATGACGAGATGTACTCAATGAGGAATGGCACATTAAAAATCATGTCTGCTGTAGTGCCTTCTTGACGAAGTTCTCCATTAACCCATGTTTTCAATACAAGGTTATTTGGCTCAGGAACTTGTGCACGGTCGATAATGTATGGTCCAACAGGTGTGGTTGCCTGACGGTTTTTAACGCGTAAGTTTGGACGGTAATAATTTTCCAGATAATCTCGAATCGCGTAGTCATTGCATAAGGTATAGCCTTGTACATATTCCAAGGCATTTTCACGTTTTACATTTTTGGCAGTCTTACCAATGACAGCGACAAGCTCACATTCATAATGCATATATTCAACATGGTCTGGACGCCAAGTTTGTTTGTTATGCCCTGTATAAGTATTATTGGCTTTAATAAAAATCAAAGGTTCTTTTGGTGGTTCAAATGCTAGTTCACGTGCGTGATCTGCATAGTTCAAGCCAAGTGCAAACATGGTCCCATTTGCAGGAGGTAACCATTCAACTTGCTCTTCCTTAAGGATTTGACCATTAGGTAACACAATACTTAAATTGTCATTTACCTGAACATCAAAAATTTGTCCTTCATATTTAATTTTAGCTGTCTTCATAACTATGCTCCCTGTTCCTGAACAGTGTTTGTGACTTTGCCGATTTGTTCAATTTCAACAGTCACCGTATCTCCATCATGAAGATCAGCCCGGCCCAGTGGGGTACCTGTCAAAAGAATATCCCCTTCATTGAGCGTCATATATTCACTAATTTCCTGAATAAGCTGTTCCGGTGTGCGCACCCAATTTGCAGTTGTCCCTTCCTGTACAACTTCATTGTTCACATACACGCGCAGGGTTAATGCATTGACATTTTGTACTTGATCTTTCGCTACGACAGGACCTATAGCGCAAAAACCGTCACGGCATTTCGCTTTGATTGCTGGTCGATAATAACTATCTTCAGGAAGGCTAAATTCATTGATAACAACATAACCCGCAATATAGCCAGCAGCTTCACTTTCCTTTACTCGACTGGTACTTTTCCCAATAACCACACCTAGCGCAGGACCAGCTTGTAAAGTTTCATGCTGCGGTTTTACAACCACCCCACCATTACTATTTCGGGTATTTGGCGTTTTAATAAATAAAACAGGTTTAACCGGCTCTTTTACATAGGGTTTTTCATTAAAACTTTTTTGGAGTGTTTGATATAAACACTTATAATTCAAAGCAATACCAAAAATATTACCATCCAATTTGATCTCTTTTGAGTGATCCATCAGGTACTTACTCCATATTTCTTCTGTTTCATCGGAAATAGACTTTCTAACAATTAGTTAATATGTTAACTTTATAGTTAATATGTTAACTAATTTCAAGTGTTTTTTCATGTATTCTTAAAAAGCATACTTTCCAAGGAACTAATAGTATGAAAAATGGAATGATTCCTAATTTAAAGATGGGTGAGGTCTATGACCAACGCTATGCGGATGCTGAAATTCATTATGAAGCACTAAGCAAGCTTGCTCTGTTTTTTGGAATGCAAATGCCAGCACATCGGCATGACCGTTTTTTTCAAATACATTTTTTAACTAAAGGCACTGTCCGAATTTTTCTAGATGACGTGAAATATGTATGCCAGGCACCTGTTTTCTTTTTTACCCCACCTTCTGTTGCTCATTCATTTATTACCGATCCTAACTGCGAAGGCCATGTACTCACGGTACAGCAAAATATTATTTGGTCGCTCTTAGAAGACGGTTTTCAAATACAAAATTTTATCCCAATTTGTTTACAAAGAAATAATTTAGAACCCATGCTCCAGCAAAGTATGGACCAAATTGAAAGATATTTATATCAGCTTAAACTGGAATTCGAGGCAAATCAGGATGGTAAGGACTTAGCTCTAAAAAGCTTGATCAATCTAATTTTTCTCAATGTATTACGGCTCAGCAATGCTGCTCCACTGCGTGTGAAAAACTGTAAGAATGAATTATCTATTTTTAGAAAATTTAATGAATTGATTGAAGACCATTTTATGGAACATTGGTCATTAGCCCAGTACGCAAGCCACTTGGCAATTACAGAAGCTAGACTGAATGAAATTTGCAAACGTTTAGCTGATATTTCTTCTAAAAAACTTATCTTTGATCGTCAAATGCAAGAAGCTAAAAGGCTATTAATTTTCACAGATGACTCAATCAACGAAATTTGTTATCAGCTTGGTTTTAAAGATCCAGCATATTTTAGTCGTTTCTTCCAAAGACATGCAGGAATTCGTCCATCAGATTTTCGTAATCAGCATATTCAACAGTAATTAATATGAAATCGAAAAATTATGCATTAATCGGACTGTTGGGAGCTTTAGTTGCATTCGGTCCCCTATCAATTGACATGTATCTCCCAAGCCTTCCCCAAATGTCTGTAGATTTAGCGAGTTCTGCCCAGCAGATTCAAAAAACCATTACGGTGTTTTTGGTTGGTTTTAGTATTGGCATGCTATTTTATGGGCCTTTATCGGATATATATGGTCGAAAGAAAATACTAATTATAGGTATTTCGATTTATATCTTTGCCTCAATAGGCTGTACCTTATCTGAATCGGTTGAGCAATTGACTCTTTTCCGTTTTTTACAGGCTCTTGGCGGGGCTAGCGCCTCTGTCATTTCGAGAGCTTTGGTCAAAGATTTATTTGAACAGAATGATATCCCTAAAGTCTTGTCTTTAATGCATATCATTACCATGATTGCCACTCTTATTGCCCCAACTCTAGGTGGTCTGTTAACACAACATTTTGGTTGGAATGCGATTTTTAAACTTTTATCCCTGTTTTCGGCAAGTATTTTATTAGGTGTTTTTCTTCGTATTCCAAATGAATTCCCCAAAAATAGCAGACCTCATTTTATAAAAAATTATATTGCAGTAATTAAAGATAGCAGAGCATGGAGTTTTATTTTTGCTTTAAGCGGAACATTTGCCGGAATGTTTGCATATATCACAGCATCTTCATTTATATTTGTAGATCAAATAGGCTTTAGCCAATTACAGTATGCATTTTTATTCGGATTTAATATTACTGGAATTATTATATTCACGATTTTAAACACTTATTTTTTAAGAAAATACTCATCTTACAAACTTCTTAAGGCATTTACGTTAGTCGCCTGTATTTCAGGTTTTTATTTATTACTAATTAGCTTATTAAATTTTCACCATCCCTTTTATCTCATCATTGGATTACTCATGTTTGTAGGAGTAACAGGAGCTATTGGAGCAAATGCAATCGCAAATTTATTAAATATTTTTTCTCAAGCAGCAGGTACAGTTTCCGGACTCGCGGTATCTTTCCAATTTGGCTTCGGTGCATTAGCCAGTTATTTTACAGTATTACTTTATCGCCCAGACTCTTCACTAGCCATGACACTCATTATGGCAATTTGTGGATTTATAAGTTTCTTAAGTTTGAGAATAAATAAGCAGCTCAAAAATTATTTATAGTGATATTTAAAATAGATAGAGTGAAGCAATTGTAATTACTGAACAATTGCTTCACATATAATATTAGATACTACTAAGCATTAATCTATAAAAGTAACCTTTGCAATTGCTTTTTTACTACTTTGTATAATGAAAGTCCCATTCTTTTTTACAGAATATGTGGAATCTACTTTTTCCCAGTCAACTTTTACAGCACCGCTACTCAAAGCATCTTTAGCTTGAGCTGCATTTGTAGTTAAACCAGCTTTACGTAAAATAGAAGTAATAAATACTTCACCTCCAAATTCGCTACGTGAGATGAAGACTTCTGAAATATCTGCCGGGATTTCTCCATGAGTAATAATATTACCTGTGCTTTTATTTGCAGTTGCAGCAGCTTCGGGACCATGAAAACGCTCTACCAATTCCAAGGCAAGAATACGTTTAACTTCTTGCGGATTACGGCCTTCAGACATCTCTTGAAGTATGACTTTAATTTCATCTATTGTTTTAAAACTAAGCAAATCAAAATAGCGTTCAATTAATAAATCGGGAAGTGAAAGAATTTTTTGGTACATTGTACCCGGTGTGTCAAATACCCCAATATAATTTCCTAAAGATTTAGACATTTTATTCATCCCATCTAAACCTTCTAAAAGAGGAACAGTAATGCACACTTGTGGTGTTTGCTGATAACGTTCCTGTAATGTACGTCCCATTAACAAATTGAAGGTCTGATCAGTCCCGCCCATCTCAACATCAGCCTCAAGCGCAATCGAGTCATAACCTTGAATTAATGGATATAAAAATTCATGAATTGCGATAGGCTGGTGTTGTTTATAACGTTTATTGAAATCATCACGTTCTATCATACGTGCAACAGTGTGTTGTGAAGCCAATTGAATAAGATCAGCAGCCGTTTTTTGAGAAAACCACTCGGAATTAAAAACAATTTTGGTTTTTGACGGATCAAGAATTTTAAAAACCTGTTCTTGATAAGTCTTTGCATTTTCGAGAACCTGTTCACGTGATAATGGAGGTCGTGTTGTGTTTTTACCAGAAGGGTCTCCAATTCTAGCGGTATAATCGCCAATAAGAAAAAATACCTGATGACCTAAATCTTGGAATACCTTAAGTTTATTAAGAAGAACCGTATGACCAAAATGCAAATCCGGAGCGGTCGGATCAAATCCGGCCTTAATTCTTAACGGGCGATTTTCTCTTAACTTTTTTAGAAGATCATCCTTTGAAATGATCTCATGTGTACCACGCTGTATGAGAGTAAGTTGTTCTTCAGGAGCCAAGAAATTCATCATTCAAATATCCACATCATTCATTAAATAAAGGGTTGTTCAACAACCCTGCTTACTTCCCAAGGAAACTTAAATTCACTAATTTTTAAAATGAGAGATTTAAAACCAGTTGTGCATAAAGATTGGTTTTATCATCTCCATTTTGTAAACCGTTATGTGCCAAATCATATTTCGGTTTATAAATTCCCAATAATGGAGATACTGTGAGGTTGGGTTTCACAAACCATAAAGCATATAAATCAAGCTCTTGGCCCGATAAATCAGTATTATTTTCTTTCTTTAAAGTATCAAAATCATAGGCTTGCAATCCTAATGTTACTTTTTCATGAGGACTGACACTAAAACCGAAATTTGAAATTTGTGTATTGGCATTAAATGGTCCTGAATAGTTATATGCCACTTCTCCCTGAAACCATTTTCCATATTCCAACGCACCAACGAACAAGTTGTCCCATTTTTCTGAAAAACGGCTATATCTCAGCGTAAAAGAAGGCTTCCAGGCGGTATTGAAGGTATAGCCAGTTTTTATATACCAAGCATTTTCAGTATTGGCATCGCGTTTGTCTTGAACCGCATATTCAAAACCAAAAAGTGTATTTTCTATACCTAAGCTACCTAGACCACGTAAGCTATATACATTCATTCCTTCCCGGTCAGATAAAATTGATGAAACCTGTTTTGCAAAAGCCTGATCAATAGACTCATTATGTAAATAAGTAAAGCCTAGAGTTCCTTTTTTAGTATCAGTGTAATCTAAGGTAGCAGCATAAAACTTTGAATAGGCTTGAATTGCATTATTAGATTTAAAAGTAGAGAGGCTACCGTGTAAGCCCTCTTGATTTCCAAGTTTAACCACGACGGTATCTTTAAAATTTCGGTGCCCTGCCAAATAATAGGTTCCACCACCTTTACGGTTGAAAGCTTCACCTAAAAGAGGTGAATGCCCGACATTCGGTGCATCTGCACATATCAGAAAACCATCTCCAAAACAGATACTTTGCCGACCAAAAGAAATATCTAACCCATTATGTCCAAGCCATGGAATTAAATCGCCTGATTTCCAGCCAACAAAAGCATCTTCAATTTTTGTTGCCCGTTCATCACCATCAGTAAAACCTGCTGCATCACCATCCCCCCAAGTACCTGCACTCACTAAGTTGGCTTTACTATATATAGAACCTAATTCCCCAATTTTTTGTTCTGCATTTAGACCATATTGCAGATACCCTTCTTGCCAGCTATAACTTTCATTTTCAGCATTTGGAATATAATTTTTCTTACTATAAAAGGTCCCTATAGTTGCAATGATATTCGCTGAGATTTGTGTATCATCAGTTTTATAAAGTTCAATATCTGCATGTGTCTTACATGCAGCCATTAATATTCCTGAGAGTGTAATAAAACGGTATAAATTTTTATTCATCGCTCTTATGTCCTTATAAATGAATGGATAAATACGTCTGGAGTAATTATTTTTAACAGAGGGAGGACAGTTAAATATTGTAAAAAAACGACTTATTAATAAATTATTTTAGTTTTTGCTATTCTTCATAGAGGGAGCGATGCATAAGAGATTATACATCGCCTTTTTTATTAAATTCTTTTAACTAAACTATAAATATTATTATAAAGATCAATATGTCTTTTCTTTAAGAAAGCACCAGTTACTAACCCAGCAATAATGCTTATAAATAAAATTATAGGCATAATATAAATAGTCGGACTATTACTACCACTCATGATATCTAAATTCTTAATCACAAGATAAAGAATAAAAGCCATTCCTATGCTTGAAATAGTTGGAGCAATTAAGCGGCTCCACATGCTAACTTTGAGGTCTTTATTTTTAATAAAATATGAAATAACCGCCAAGCTTACGCCAAATTGTAAAGCTAAAATTGCCATACTTCCAAAAGCTGAACACCATGAGAAGATATCAATCATCGGATCAAAATGCATAACTGCGAATACGACAATACACATCATTATGATAATGCCTTGAACAATACTGGCAATATATGGGGTTTGATGTTTAGCATGAGTTTTTGAAAGCTTTGACCAAAATAAGCCATCACGACTAATGGTATACATATATCGTGCAAGTGAATTATGAAAAGCCTGAGTAGCAGCAAATAGACTCGTTAATAATAAAACCGACATTACGTCTACTGACCATTTACCTAAAACAGCGGTAGCTACATCATACACATACATTCCCGGATCTTTGCTAGCTATTGCTACAATAGCTCCAGATGAGCTATAGAGAATAAAACTCCAAGTGGTAAACACAAAAAATATAGCGATTAAACCTACTGCAATAAAAGTAGCCCTAGACACCACTTTTTTAGGATTTATACATTCTTCAGAATAAATTGCCGCTGCCTCAAATCCTATAAATGAACAGATTGCAAATATCATTGAAATACCAAAATGATCAGTAAAAATTGTACTTGGGTGAAATGAAGTAAATTCAAAATTTATCGGTCTCTGGAATATCGCAATATCAACTAGCAAAATAATACCCACTTCAAGAATCATTAAGAGACCTAGGATCTTCCCTCCAATTTCAACACTGGCGACACCAAGCATCATGACCACAACTTGCATAGCCAAAGCATAAACCCACCAAGGAATATCAATGTCCAAATGAGAAACAACCAAGTGTTGAGTAAAAAAACCAAACATTGCAGTTACAGCCAATTGGATAGCTGTATAGGCCAAAATAGCAATGCTTAACCCCGAAATACCTGGCCCGACACCTAAACCTTGTACAATATAAGTATAAAAAGCGCCAGCATTGACGATATATTTACTCATAGCTATAAAACCAAAACTGAAAATAATCAGTAGTAAGGCAGCTACAATAAAAGAGCCGGGTACACCTGCTCCATTTCCTAACATAAAATTTAAAGGCATTGCACCCACGACTCCAGTCAATGGAGATGCTGCTGCAACAACAAAAAATACGACTGTCCATAGTCCTAGACTGCCTTTTTTCAGATTATTTCCATTATTCATATAAGCTCCCCGCGAACGAGAATAAAACTATATAGCTCTGTCTATTTTGCTCTTCATTCTCTTAAAGATAAGATTTTCAAAATCGACCTGTCTTATGCAGCATATTCATTAACCCAATAGAAAACTCTTTAGCTAGAATTTTATGAACTTCAGATTGCTGTCATGAGTTTTAAATTAAATGAAAAAACTAAAGATCACTTGTAAAAAAACGACATTCTTAATATTTTAATAAGTAACTAATTTATATAAAAAAAGCCATTTAAAAAACTTAAATGGCGAAAGATACAACTGATATTTTTAAAAAATCAGGCTTCTGTTATATGAACTGATTGCTTATGGGTATATTGCAGCAGACCACCCATACCAAAAGAATATCCTAAACCAGAAAGCTTCCAGCCCCCAAAAGCTGCTTCCGGGGAAAGATCTGCATGGCTATTAATCCAGACCGTCCCTGTTTCCATTTTTTCGGCAATTTCCTGTGCTTTTTGCAAGTCTTTAGTCCAGACCGAACCGCCTAGACCAA
Organism: Acinetobacter sp. EKM10A; assembly: GCF_011075215.1. NCBI lineage: Bacteria > Pseudomonadati > Pseudomonadota > Gammaproteobacteria > Moraxellales > Moraxellaceae > Acinetobacter > Acinetobacter sp. EKM10A. The sequence continues at coordinate 19,111 of NZ_JAALLK010000021.1, forward strand.
ATTCACTTTGATTGGTAGATTCAATGACTTCATGAATATCACTAAAGCGTAAAATAGGTAAAACAGGACCGAATTGCTCTTGTTCTACAATTGCTGTTTCTTCATTTACATCTACAACAAGAGTCGGGGCAATAAAATAACCTTTTTCAGGTAGTGCTTGATGAGAATGGATTATAGTCGCACCTTGTTCAATTGCATCTTCAATCAAACGCTGCACTTTGTCGAACTGCATTTTATTTTGTACAGGGCCAAAAGTTGTCGAAGCCACCAAGCCGTCCCCTAATACCTGAGCATTAATAATCTCGGTAAGTTTCTGGACCACTTGATCATAGATATTGTCATGTACATATAATCTTTTCAGGCATGCACAAGTCTGGCCAGCATTTAAAAAAGCGGACATAAATAGCTTCTGGCATGTAGTTTCAACATCTACATCATCCAGAACAATCCCAACATCATTTCCGCCCAATTCAAGTACAACACTTTTTAATGTTTCGATTGAGTTTTGTAGTATGCGTTGCCCTGTACTTGTTGAGCCTGTAAAGGTTACTTTTTCAATACCCGGATGTGCTGTAAGCGCACTACCGATTTGCCCATCTCCCAATACCAGACTACATACACCGGCAGGTAAATGTCTATTGATAATCTCGACCAGCTTAATAGTACTCAACGGCGTAAACTCTGATGGCTTATTAATCACGCAATTTTTAGTTTTTAGCGCTGGAAAAAGATGCCAAGCAGCAATCATAAATGGCCAGTTCCACGGTGTAATAGAAGCAATAACACCTAATGGACGGTTATAAACCGTAATCCTTTTCCCGTTCGTGTCCTGATAATGCTCGACTGGAATCGTTAAACTTGCAATATAATTGATCCACTGCGCTGTAAGCTCAACCTCTAGTTGTGCCAAAAAAACGGGTTTCCCTTGTTCTTGAGTAATAAGAGTAGCAAGCTCATTTTTTTGAGACAAAATATCTTCGGCAATTGCATGAAATGCCTGTACGATTTTTTGGTCATCTACATTTTTCCAGGTTGCAAAAGCTTGCTTTGCTTTGGCAATACAATCATCTAGCTGTTCTGGTGTCGTTGATGAGACAGTTGCTATTACATCCAATGTTGCTGGATTAATAACATCAATCGTTTTACCTGTCCCTAGTACTGTTTGACCATTTATATACATAGACGTATTCATACAATCTTCCTATGATCATGTATATAAAGCGACTAATTTTAGCTTTTAAAATTGTTCACTTTAATTGAAATAAAAGAATAAAACATCAAATCAATGACATCTTTTTAATGGGAAAAAGCACACTGATTTGATGTTTAAACGGTTTAGACAACAGCAAAATAATGTTTGATAAAGAAGTCTGATTTGACTTCCCATACCGTTGAAGTTCCTTTTTCGACTACCCAGAAATCACCTGCTTTAAATGTTGTAGTCACCCCAGTTGATTCATCAGTAATAGCTACCTCACCAAAAACAATCACAGCCTGCTCACTGAATGGGTATACCAATCGGTATTTACCTTTTTCTGTACCAAAATAACCTGAGCTAATCGCATCTGTAGGGGCACCTAAAGACATTTTTCCGAAGACCTTTACATTTGGTGAACCATCTAATACTTCACCACCTAGATCTGTAATCTGTCCCCATCCATCCAAATCTTCAAGCTGGTTGAGTTTTCCGATACTTGTTAAAGCCATTTGCTTACCTCTACATTTATTTCAATTTACACATGAAAACTTTTTCAAAAATGCTGAATTCATGCCTGACGGGCTATTAATAACAAACTAAGATTTGCCAATCTTGTAAAAAAACGACATAGGTACACCTTATATATTTCAATCAATAACAATATGTTTTTCAGTACTCTAAAAGTTTTTCCCAACGCTCAAGTAGAGCGTCCCTTGCATATTTTTATTAGATGTATCAATCGTGGTATCAATCCATGATAATTCCGCGTCTAACCCTTTAAGTGTTGCGCGGACTCCTATTTTGTAATCGACGTAAGCTTTTTGAGTTCCCTCACCACCAAACACTTGTAGAAACTTTTCCTTATTTTCAAGTAAGGTATAACCGGCTGAACCAAATAAGTTAAATGTATTGTTTAAAGGGTAACTATATGAAATATTTGTATAATATTCTTTCCCAGAACTGGTTGTGTAATCTGGTGAAAAATAAAGTGCGGCACTAAATTTATCCTTGGTCATGAACAAATTGACCCGGTTATAAATTAAATTGAACTCATTGAAATCAGCATTCAATTCACTTGGTGAACCCACATAGTTAACATCTACAACTCCGATGTCTAAGTAGGAATGCTCACTTAAACTCCAGATGTAACCTAAAAAAATATCAGCCTCTATAGAGCTTTCAGGATAGACATTTTGATTTGACGCCCATAAATTCAAATAAGCTCCAGACTTATGAGAGAAATTAATCCCCCCTTGTATAGCTGGTTTCCTATTAGTCATAGATACACCGCGAAAGTTGTATTGATTTGCCAGAAGCACATTCCCAGTTATATGAATTGAGCTTAATTCTTCCATTTGAGATTGAGCATATGTCACGTTTGTCATTAAAAAACTAATTAAAAGAAAAGGCAGCCTTTTATAAATTTCCATCTCAAGCCTCCTTGTTGATATGGTTTGCCTAGCATTCTCTGCATAAGAATCATCCATGTTCTGTGTTCATAAAAAATCACCCGAATGGGTGATTTTTAAAAATTAATTTGCAGCTTAAATAATCAAACAATCTTTTAAATGGAATTAAAGATGTTGTTAGATAAAACATTAAAGTGGACAGATGCTTTTGCTCTATCAATGAGTGTCTCAGGAGCAATTTTTGCGTCTTTCGGTTTTGCACTCGGATATTTAGGAGCATTTACCGCAATTTTTGTATGGGTTTTCGCAGCTTTAATTGGCAGTTTGCAAAATTGGTTCTTCTTAGAAGCAGCCACTATGTTTCCAGATAAATCGGGTGGCATTGCCCTCATCGCAACAGAAGGCTGGAAAAATAAATTTTCGTTGGCTGGTCCCATTGCATCTTTTGGTTATTGGATGGGATGGTCTGCAGTTCTATCAATTGTTGGTGTAAGTGCCGGTTCAATTATCAAAGAACAATGGTTCCCTAAAAGCCATTTCACTTTGTCATTAGGTTTTACTAGTCTGGAATTACCCCAAATATTTGCAATTGTAATCATCATTTTATTTTGGATCCTGAATCGACGAGGAATTGACCTTGCTGCAAAGGTCTCAAAAATTATGGGGATTTTTCTTTTAATCCCAGTCTCTGTTCTAGCTTTGGCCCCTTTTAGTAGTGATTGGCAATTAGAGCGATTATGGCAAAACTTTCATTTGGAGCACTTTACAACACTAAGTGGCTTTAAAGTTTTAGCTATCTGGTTATTTTTAGTCTGTTGGAGTTCATACGGTACCGAGATGTGCGCGAGTTTTGCACCTGAATATAAAACCACTCGGGATATGAAGCTTTCAATCATTAGTTCTGGTTTTTACACCGTGTTGGTTTTTCTATTTGTCGGTATTGGTATATCAGGACTAGTTGATGCCAAAACAGCTCTAGCTAATCCCAACGGTTTCTATATCGATATGTTTATAAAACTTACTGGTGAGCGCTGGACACCATTATTTAGTATTTCTCTACTCTTTGCGCTATTTATGGGTGTGAATGCAGGTATAGCCGATGGATCGCGTGCCTTATACGGTATGGCACAAGAAGGGCTCACCTTAAAACAATTCAGCAAGTTGAACAAACACAATATTCCAGAAAGATGCATTGTTGTTGCAGTAGTGATTAATGTACTTATGATTATTTTCCTTAAATCACCATTAGCAATCCTAATTGCAGCAAATTTGGGTTATGTACTTTCAATATTTTTTGCATTAACAGGTTATTGCTTATTAAAAAATAAATACAAACAACAAAATCGAGAAATAAAGCTTAGTCAAAAATGGATTCCTTTTGCTTACCTTCTCTCTATTTATACCCTCATTATTTTAATCATTGGTGTGATTTATACAGAAGAAGCTGGCTACGGCTCTATTAAAGAACTACTTAGCGCAGTACTTATTTTATTAACTTCACTCATCTTTTATTGGTTTCGGAAAACCTTTCAGAAATAAGGATATAGATCATGTTATCAGTTGAAATGCCAACAACCTATTATACGACCACAAAAAAATATGACTTACACTTTCCAAATTTGGAGGATGATATTGATGTAGATGTAGTCATTATTGGTGGTGGATTCTCTGGTGTGAATACCGGTCTTGAACTAATTGAACGCGGTATAAAAAGTATCGCCATTCTTGAAACTAATTATATTGGATTTGGGGGGTCAGGTCGTAATGGTGGCCATATTATGGCTGGAATTGGACATGATCTTGATCGTATTAAAAAATTTGTTGGACAAGATGGCTTAAACACAATTTTTGAAATCAGTGATTCCGGCTCGCGTATTATTAAAGAGCGTATCCAAAAATATAATATTGATGCAGATGTGGTATGGGGATACGGCTATCTCGGATTTAACAATCGTCAAGCTAAATTATTAAGACAATGGGAAAAAGAATACAAGAGTATTAACAATGATGTTGAAATTGAGTTTCTTGAAGGTGTTGAAGTAAAAAAAATAGTCGGTTCAGATAGCTATGCCTGTGCGTTAAAACATATGGGCAATGGTCACTTTCATTCTCTCAATATGCTCTTGGGGTCAGCGAAAGCTTTTACCGACCAAGGAGGACAAATTTACGAATACTCTCCTGCTGTAGAAGTAACCTACGGTGAAACAATCAGAGTTAGAACACCGAAAGGTTCAGTTAAAGCGAAAAAATTATTGTGGTCATGTGGAGCTTTTTTAAATCGTTTAGAGCCTTATTTACATAAAAAGACCATCAATACTTATGCTTTTCAACTTATGACAGAGCCATTAAGTGATGAACTCATCCATCGCATAAGCCCTATTCGTGGAGCTTTTAGTGATATTCGCCCTGTAATTGACTATTACAGGATAACTAATGAAAACCGTTTGTTATTCGGTTCTGCGACAGCAATCACGGAATATATTCCATCTGACTTAAAGAAATGGAATAGACAATTAATGCTGAAAATCTTTCCTTATTTAGAAAATGTTCATATCGATTTAGCATGGGGTGGCCCTATGGAATGTTCAGCCACCCTCTTCCCACAGATTGGCAATCATCCTGAACATAAAAATGTTTTCTTTGTACAAGGATATTCTGGCTTTGGTGTAACACCGAGCCATGTCATCAGTCAGGTGGTCGCAGATGGAATGATGGAAGGCTCTAAATATTGGGACGTCATTAGCGCTATCCCTAAAGCAAGTGTTTGGGGTAAAGAACACTTCAAATCACTATTACTTACAACTGCGAAATTTATCCACCAATTGGAAGGCTATGCCAACGGGAGACGTTAAATCATGCCTAAAACAATTTTGAATACCAAATTGGAGCTCCTACAAACGCTTTGGAAGCAAAAAGATGTACAAGGAATCTTTGATCATCTTTATGTAGATAAAACCGAGATTAGTGGGCAAGGTACGACTGAGTTATATACAGGTAAAAATAAACTAATCAACTTACTAAAAGATCTTGTAGAGGGATCTTGTGATGTTAATCTTCGTATTTTTAAAAGCACTGAATTAAGCAAGCAATTAATACTCACATGGGTAAATTGGACAGTTTATACCGATGATAGAAATGATCATTTTACAATGAAAAGTCTCTTTTTATGGCAAGAAATTGATCAAGACTGGAAGATTATCGCTGATATGTATGCTGATGACGCAATAAATTAATGAATTAAGGACAATCTCTCAGATTTGGGAGATTGTTATTTTTTTATTATCGGGATAATTTTCTGATGCTTAAATTCTTATTATGTATTGCTATATTAATCGAAACAATTGCTACAACTTTTTTTTAAAGCTTTCTGATGGCTTTACCAAACCTCTTTTTAGTTTCATTACAATCCTCGGTTATATAGTTTCCTTCTATTTGCTCTCTATAATCGTAAAAGAATTACCAATTGGAATTGTTTACGCAGTATGGTCTGGTATGGGTATCATCTTGGCAAGCTTTTATTGGCTATTTTTTGTTTAAGCAAAGCCTAAATATTTCAAGCCTAACTAGTATCACTTTTATCATTACAGGTGTAGTTCTTGTTAATTTTTATTCGACATAATTCTAAATAAAATCATATAGATAAAATAAAAAATCAAGCTTAAAGTTAAATAATTTCAAACGAATATAGACAAAATTAGTTAACATGTTAATATTTATTCATTGCTGAAGGACTTAGCAAGTAGATGAATAAGGGACATACCAGTATTTCTTTAAGTAATTAATTCTTGAGTTTGGGAAAATTCCAATTTTAATAAGAAGTTAATTAAGAAATATAATGATCGCTCTGAATTCATCACGTAATTTAATATTACAGGATGACTGATTATGTTGAGCCGCTCAAACTATATGAAAGTTTTTAATGAGCTTGATGAGATTTATACCTCTAAATCTTTTGAACATCTCAGTCTTTTAACTTTTTTAAATAAAAATGTATATGAATCTCCAATGATTTATTGGAATATCAATACGAAAAATGAAATTAGCTATGACTGTTCACTAGGTATTGATGATAATTTTATAGAGCTTTATCATTTATATTATAAAGATTTAGATAATTTACATCCAAAAAAAATAGGAAATTACTTTTTAAATCATAGCAATATAGTATGCGAACTTGACTATATGAATAAATCTGATTATGAGAAATCGACTTTTTATAATGAATTTTTAAAGAAACAAGATGCTTATAATATTATACAATTACATCTAACTCATAAAAATAAAGCATTTGGAATAATTAATTTTTTAAAAAATAAAAATAAAAACAATGACTACCTGAGTTTAAGTTTTTTAACAAAAATTATTTCCAACCATGAATTTTATAAAAATAATTGCAAAACAATTAATCAATACGATCTCACAAAAAGAGAGTGTGAGGTTTTTAAATTATTAAAAGATGGTTTTTCATATAATGAAATTTCATCAAAACTATTTATTAGCTTGAATACAACGAAAACGCATTCAAAAAATATTTTTTCAAAACTTAATATTCAGTCACGTTATGATTTAAAAGACTTTTAAAAGGAATATCAAAAGATATTCCTTTTCTAGTATCCACTTTCTTCTAACGGCGTCCCTGCCCATAGCCTTTAATTTGGTGCAATACCTTACCTAACGTGCACATTGTTGCTCTCATTGAGTCTTTAAAAGGTATTTCTGGTTCAGAGACTGAACTCAGTAACTTAAAGTGCTCACTTCCCCCTAATATCCCTTGAGCAAGAATTTTGCAAATAATCTGACTTGGGGTGACACCAAAACCACAGTAACCTTGAACAAAAAAGACATTATCGTGGTCTTTTAAAGTACCAATTTGTGGAAATAAATTTTTAGTTGATGCCATTGGCCCACCCCAAGCAAGATCGATTTTTACATGCTCCAGATAAGGGAATACCTTAAGCATTAATTGGCGGTTCCACTCTTTTAAGTCTTGAGGAATATAATCTACTAGCGGTGTTGCAGCACCAAACAACAACCTGTTTTCTTTAGTTACACGGTAATAATCAATTACTGGGCGAATATCGCTATATGCCCCACGAATCGGACTTATCCTATTTATTAATTCATCACTTAAAGGCTCAGTCATTAGCTGAAATGCATATGTATTAATTGTTGTTTTATGTAATTCCGGTTCTAACTTGTTTAAAAAACTATCGCAGGCCCAAACCATTTTATTAGCCTTTACACAGCCTTTTGCTGTTCTCACTGTAATTTTTTTTCCATACGTCACTTCAACTGCTGGTGTATGTTCAAAGATTTTTACCCCATAAATTTCACTACATGCTTTAGCTTCGCCCAAAAGTAAATTTAATGAATGAACATGGCCTCCCCCCATATGGACAAGCGCACTGCCATAAACTTCAGAACCAATAACCCGTTGGACATCTTTTCCTTCAAGATAATAAATCTCGTCCCGGTTATTCATGGTCTTAAATTGCTTTTCCCAGCTTTTTAATGTCTTAGCTTGACGAGAGTTAAAACCTAAATATGTATAGCCATTGGTAAAATCAGCATCAATATTATATTTTTGAATACGCTCACGCATAATTTGTGGGCCAAGCTCACTAAGTTCAAATATTGTTTTCAGCCCTTCTTCACCTACTTCATGTTTAATATTATCGAGGTCATGGCCTATACCAGCCATAACCTGTCCACCATTACGACCTGAACCACCAAATCCTAAATAACGGCCTTCTAATACGACAATATTCTTTACCCCCTGTTCAGCTAACTCCAATGCAGTATGAATACCAGAAAAACCACCACCAATAATGACAACATCTGCATCAATATCCTGTTCAAGCTGTGGAAAATTCAAAAAGTACTTTTTGGTCGCTGTATAGTAAGTCGCTGTTTCATCTGTATGCATCGTCATCTTCATCCATAATCAACTTATTTGTTCTCATTATTCGTAAATTATGGATTTTAAGATTGTAAAAAAACGACATAGGTACACCTTATATATTTCAATCAATAACAATATGTTTTTCAGTACTCTAAGAGCTTTTCCCAACGCTCAAGTAGAGCGTCCCTTGCATATTTTTATTAGATGTATCAATCGTAGTATCAATCCATGATAATTGCACGTCTAACCCTTTAAGTGTTGCGCAAATTTTTACTTTGTAATTAAGATAAACTTTTGAGGAATCACACCATACCCTTGTAGAAACTTATCTTTATTTTCAAGCAAAGTATAACCAACATATTCAAATAAGCTAAATATTAGGACAACTAAACTATATTAGAGTTTGTTCACACTCTAATAAAACATAAAAGTCTAATTTAAAATATATAGAAGGGATATAAATATCCCTTCTATCGAATGCTTTTTCTAGACTGATAAAATAATTATTGAAACAAATCTTATTGTCCTTGCATCTATAAATATTTAAATCACCTTTAGCAGGAAAGTTGCTATTACTCATATAGAATGCAAAACAACTAATAGCCGAGGTTCTAATAGAACAGTTTTGCTTCTTTTATTATTCAGCATAAAAATCTAATCGGTTTAATTAACTTCAGTGCTTATTATAGTCTTGTGGATATTGAGTTTCATTTAATACAGATAAACGAGAATTAAATGGCAAAAGAACAGGTTGATCTTTATAGTCATCCCAGCACATCATACGGCCAATAGAGCGCTTTTCTCGGAAGTCTATAAGTAGTACGGCTTCTACAGTCATTACTTTCTCTGTCCAAAAAAAGAGATAGAGGTCTTCTGCAATATCAAATGCCATACAACGTTCAGTATCAGCTATACCTTGTTCTCCACCACGTACACAATGCCAAGTAAAAGTCCCTGGTGCAAGATATATATGTTCATATGCCTCAACATCGCTGTAACGATAAAAAACTCGTTTACCAACTAAACTTGTTGAGCGTGGATGACCAAGAGTATTAATGGCTTCGAGTGTATGATGGAACATAAATTCTGTAGTACCGCGTTTTTTACCATCTTTTACAACAAATGAAGAAACACCAGTAGTTACTGCGCCAGTATTCCTATCAAAAACAAAGGTCACATTTTGAATTTCTGCTCCCTCCCCAACAATAAAGTCGATTAAAAAAATATCCTCACGCGCTTCAATTGCTTTATAAGTTGCGCTGCCTTCCTTTGGCATAGTGCCACTATTATCAGTCCAAGTGAGTTGAGATAAACTTATAAAGTGATAATCGATCTTTTGTCCATCAGCATTTGTAAGAGACAAGGAAGTTCCTACTAATGAAGAAGATGCAGGTAATGTTTGCTCACCAAAGCCATCTAGCATTTTAGAAACTGCAGGCCATTGATTTTCAGGAATATAATCCATAAATGTATTTGTTTCAGTTTTCATTGAGTAATCTCTCCATTCATCAGCACCAAACTAAGCATTTGCTTAGTTTCAATAACTATGCATTTGCTTAGTTTGATTGTCAAGTAGTCATGATGGTAATTTTGGATACTATCGATTAGATGATTTCATATAAAAGTAAGTAAACTAATGAATTAATTCATTTCATATAGAAAATTGGGGATTTAAAACTTTATAATCAGAACTTGATTCTGAAAAAGGGTTCATATGTATAGTATGGCTACACGAGATATGCATGACATTAGTAATAATAGATACGGCTCAGGTCGTGATGCTTTACTTAAAGCAACAATAGAAATTGTTGGACAACAAGGATTACATGGCCTTACATTTCGTGCTGTTGCAGACTTAGCAAATGTAAACAATAGTTTAGTAAGCTATCACTTTGGTAATAAAGACTCTCTTCTTCGAGAAGCTGCGCATTGGGCTGTTTCATATGCAATTAGGTTGAGTGATTTCTCAGAGTTAATAAATCAAAGTGATAATTTTGCAGAATCTTTGGTTAAATTTGTGGAAAGTGATCCTAATCTGCATCTTTTTCAATATGAGTTCATATTGGAGTCGAGACGACGCCCAGAACTTAGACGTGAAGCTGAGACTCTTTATGAAACATATATAGATGCTTTGGAGAAAGTCTTACTACATCATGGTCATATAAATTGTCGTTCTTTAGCAAGAGCAGTATTTGCAGCTTTAGATGGGCTTATTTTTCAACAGCTTACAATTAGCGATTCAAAAACTATACAAAAAGCGATTTGTTGTATTGGAGAGTTAGTAAAGAGAGATAGCGCATAGCTAATTAATAAAATGCAAGTAACAAAATCCTTTATAAAAAATAATTTAATATGTTAATTTTTTTAAGTAATGTCAAAGGTATTAATAGATAGATGGACACAGAAAATGAAGTTTCATTAAAAATTTTATTAGTTTGAATACTGCCAAGACCTATATAAAAATATTTTCCAAAATTTGGTATTCAGTCTCATTATAGTTTAAAACAGTTTTTTAAAAGGAATATCATTTGATATTCCTTTTCTACTATTTGTTTTATTCTAATGACGTCTCTGTCCATAGCCTTTAATTTTGCGCAAAATCTTACTTAACGTGCACATAGTTGCTCTCATTGAATCTTTAAAAGTTATCTCGACCCACTTCATGTTTAATATTATCAAGGTCGTGTCCAATACCAGCCATAAACTTTCCGCCATTACGTCCTAAGCCACCAAATCCTAGGTAATGGGCCTTGAGTACAACAATATTACACCTTGTTCAGCAAGTTCTAGTGCAGTATGAATACCTGAGAAAAACCATCACAAATGATGACAACATCCGCATCAATATCCTGTTCAAGCTGAGGAAAATTTAAAAAGTATTTTTTCGTTGCGGTTTCATCTGTATGCTTCGTCATCTTCATCCATAATCAATTTATTTGTTGCCATTATTTTATTCGTAGATTGTGAATCTTAAGGTTGTAAAAAAATGACATCAAATAAACATTTGATTTAAAATATTTTATTAAATTCCTCAGTTTCTGATTGCACTATTACAGTACTAATTTGCTCCAATTTAAGGCAACAAAAACGATAGACGGTGTTGAAAAAGACAATAAATTAGTTAATATATTAACTAATAAACGGACTTTTACTTACTTGGCATGGAACTTGCTCTGCAAAGTTCAATGTAGCGTTATGAGATTATTTCAATGGATATGAGTTCTTATACTAAAGAAAGTAAGCAATTAGCTCAATTCTACTGTGAGCAACCTTTTTTTAAAAAAAGGATATATAGTTATCAAAGATGTGATATTTTCTCAAATATAATTTCCGAGTTTTATCGATTAGATATACCCAATATTGAATATCCTATTTTGGCTGTTCCTGATGGATGTATTGATATTTTATTTGAATGTAATCCTCAACACCCACAAGCCCATATTTTTGGTTCTATTCTTAATTCTGAGGTGGTTCCCTTAAAAGAAAACTCTCCTTATTTTGGTATAAGATTTTTACCTGGAATAATTCCTAGCTTTATTAAAATGTCAGGTGAAGAAATTTTAAATAAATGCTTAAATTTTAATGAAATAATTCCTAATAAAAAATGGTTTATTGAAAAAATTTCTTCTGAAGAATCTATTGATCAACAAATTAATTTATTTTTAAATACTTTTTCTGAAAAACTCAATATGAATCTTTCAGCAACAACTCAAGAAATCCTTCATCTTATTATTAATAAAAATAATGAAATAAAAATTAAAGATCTTGAAAAATTAACTGGTTATTGTAGTCGCCATATCCAAAGAGTATTTAAACATGATGTTGGAATGAGTATAAAAACTTTTGCTTGTATCATTCGCTTTCAATCGGCAATGCAAGCTATGAATACATCAAAATCTTTAAAACTCTCTGATTTAACATATGATTTAGGCTATAATGATCAGGCTCATTTTCATAAAGAGTTTAAAAAATTTAGTCAAATGTCTCCATCTGATTTTATAAAATATTTTAAGAATTAGTGTGAAGTCAATTTTGATAAGCTTATAATATGGGTGCCTTTACCTTAATTTTATGGCACCTACCTTCTCTTTCAGGTCATAATAAATAAACTGCCCAGAAATCAATCTAGTTTGTAATTAATATTTTTTAAAAATAAATCAACAGCGTATTCAACCCAAGTACTAATTTCATCAGCTGAGATTAAATAATCAGGATGAGTCAAACATTTTAGGTGGGCATCACTTCTTAAAAGCGATAAAAATATATTTGCTGCGACTTCCGAAGAAGACGTTAATTCAATTTCTCCTTGTTTAACCGACTTTTCAAGATAACCTGCAATAATATTTGCTAGACGTTGTGGTCCCACTTCAAAGAACTTTTCGGATAATTCCGGGAACCTTACAGCTTCTGCAATACAGACTCTAAAAAAAGCCAAACCTGAATGCGATAAGATAAAGCACAGATAAGTTTTCCCAATTTCGGTTAAAGCTGAACGTAAATTTTTGGCTTTTGTCTCAACCGACATAATTTGTTTTTGCATGTTGGTACATTGGCGTTCAATGACCGCAGCAAACATCGCTTCTTTATTTTTAAAACAACCATACATGGTCGCTTTTGAAACGCCCGCTTCTTTTTGAATCATATCTGTCGTTGTCCCACTAAAACCATGGATCAGAAAAAACTTTGTTGCTGCATCCAGAATTTTTTGATCTTTCTCATTCGTTTTAGTGCAATCAGACATACGACCCTACAAACATATTTAGCAATTTCATTCTTAGTGTAACTCATCGAAAAGTTCAAAATCGAGAATTGACGTAAATTTAATAAGATAGTAGAGTACCGATCGGTACAGTTGAGCTTAATCACTGCTATAAGCATTAAGCTCATTTTAAAATTTAAGGTAAAAGATGAATATACGACCACTCATCGGTTTGGCAGGTGCAATTTTTGCAGCCATGACTGTCGAATTTAATAACCGAATTAGCAGCATTACCTTGGTCGATATTCGCGGTGAGATGGGTATTAGTGTCGACTCTGGTTATTGGGTCAGCAGTATTTATGCCAGTGCCATGATTATTGGGATGATCCTGTCCACCAGTTGGGCCGTTATTTTTTCTATGCGTCGGGTTCTTCTTTTTGCGATAGGACTTTGCCTCTTCTCTAGCGTATTAATTCCTTTTAGCCCAAATATCGAAATATTTTATTTATTACGGGGCTTACAAGGACTCGCCAATGGCTTAACTATTCCTTTATTAATGGCATGTGCACTTAGATTCCTAGGACCTGAAATTCGTCTATGGGGCTTGGCCTGCTATGCATTGACAGCAACTTTTTTCCCAAACTTAAGCGCTGCACTTGCTGCCTTTTATTTAGATGTGATTGGTTGGAAGATGATATTTTTCCAAACCATTCCTTTTTGTGCTTTAAGTGCTGCGTTAGTTTACTTCGGTATTCCGCAAGATCCGTTAAATTACTCAAGAATAAAAACTTACGATTGGACTGGCGCGATTCTAGCCATTATTGGTTTGGCAAGCCTTAGTACCATGCTTTTGCATGGCAATCATTTGGACTGGTTCCATTCAAAATTGATTTGTGTTTTGGCTTTAATGAGTGCCATTACCCTACCTTTATTTTTAATACATGAATGGCGCTATCCAACACCATTAATTAAACCGCAAATGCTCGAAATACGAAATTTTGGTTATGCTGTTATTGCGTTGTTCTGCTTTGTGGTTATTGGTATGTCAACCAGTACATTACCCCTTAATTACTTAAGCGCTGTGCATGGTTATAAGCCTACTCAAACCATGTGGATTGGCTTACAAATTGCCGCATTACAATTTATCTATATCCCGATTGTTATTAAAGTTTTGAACCAAGCTTGGGTTGATAGCCGATATGTACATGGCTTTGGTTTACTTTTGGTTATGGTTGGCTGCTTAGGGGCAAGTCAACTTGATACGACTTGGAACCAAGATCAATTCTATTTTTGGCATGCAATCTCATGTTTAGGACAAACCTGTGTAGTGCTTTCGCTCCTCATGATGGGTACAAATAGTGTCCACCCAACTATGGCAATCTATGCTTCGCCTATGATTAACACCCCACGTGCTATTAGCGGCGTACTCGGTGTGTGCCTTTTGGACTGGGTCAATCGAGTACGTGGTGAATACCATTCAACACGGCTGATTGAAAATACCGCACAACATGTTTTTCAAAATATTCAAGGCCCTGTTATTAATCCTCTTACCCCACCTGTGCTGAGTGCAGATGGTACCGAACGTGTTTCCGGTGGTTTATCTGCCTTAAATTCTGCGATTCAGGCACAGCAATCGGTGTTAGTCATTAGTGATCAATATCTGATTTTAGCGGGACTTACTGCAATTTTATTTATCGTTATGCTGATTTTGCCAGTTAGAACTTATCCACCACGCATTGCTCTCATTAAGTTAATGAATAGTCATAACTCAGGAAAATCTTTATGAGTACTCTCGAAGCCCAAGATCACTCCATGACCGAGTCACCCAAGTTAACAAAGATGCAATATCTTAAGAAACACTGGGTTATGGTTATTGCATTTATAGTCGTTCTAGTTTCCATTTTATGGATTTTAAAAGTTATATTTTTACCTTCTTCCATTGTTAAAACTGACGATGCACGGGTAGATGTCGAGTACTCAACCATTGCTCCCAAAGTGTCAGGTAATATTGAAGAAATTTATATTAAAGATCACCAGACCGTAAAAAAAGGCCAGCTTTTGGCACGGATTGATGCACGTGATTATCAGGCGGCTTTAGCTGAAGCTGAATCTAATTATGCCAAAGCACAAGCTGACTTAAATGAAGCAATGATGGCAGTAGAAAGACAACCCACTGTTATACGAGAAACAGAGGCCCAGCTTAGAAAAGTAGAAGCCGGCATTAAACTCACTAAAGATAATACCGCACGCTATGAGCAATTACAGGCACTTGGTGCTGAATCTAGATTGATTACACAACAATCAAAAACCACATTGACCGAGCAATATGCCGACTTGGACAGCAGTAAAGAAAAAGTCATTGATGCGCAGTATCAGCTCCACCAATATAAGATTCAGGTTCAAGCTAAACAAGCGGCTTTGAAACAAGCCCAAGCTGCGCTTGATAAAGCAAAACTGAATCTGAGCTATACAGAAATTCGAGCGCCTATTGATGGCATGATTGGGCAAAAATCTGCAAATGTGGGCAACTTTGTTGGCGCAGGTAATCCACTCATGGTGGTTGTGCCTTTAGATCAAGTGTATGTAGAAGCAAACTTCCGTGAAATTGAGCTAAAACAAATTAAAATCGGCCAGCCTGTCACTGTTTATGTCGACGCTTACAATGTTGAGTTAAAAGGTGTGGTAGATAGTTTTTCACCATCGACTGGTGCATTCTTCTCGCCAATTTCAGCAACAAATGCGACGGGTAACTTTACTAAAATTGTTCAGCGTTTACCTTTACGCATCAAACTCCTTGAGAACCAACCTGATATTAAATTGTTGCGTCCTGGTCTATCTGTTGTGGTTTCTGTGGATACCACTAAAAAATAAATTTGAGGATGTTAGTATAATTAAGAAAAAAGAGACCATTCACTGGTCTCTTTTTAGTTTCTATGTTAGATCACAACTATTTAATGAATAAATGCATTTGAAGCCATTAAATCCTCTAACGTATAGTGCTTACCAGTAAGTAGAATTAATTCTTGTGAATGATAAGTGGATTGATTAGAGCCATCTCTATCTACAGACATAACTACTCCAGCCTGTGTATCTTTTACCGTTATAAATTCTTGAAGGTTTCCCTTGTTATTTATAAGCAATTGTGACAAATCAAGTTTATCATTCTCTGAAAGATTAAAATCTGTCCACTCTCCATTACTATTACCACCTAAATTATCAATGTCATCAAGAACTTTGAAAATTAAAGTATCTGCACCTGTATCTAAAGTATATGAATATGTCTGGTTGGCTGTAGCTGTCTCAACTACATCATTATCAAACGTACCCACTACTGTTTTAGCAATATGTTGTTCTATTTGCGCTTTATCCCAAGTCGTTCCATCATCAAATACAATAGATGATAATTGTCCCTCACCAAAATGAATGGTAGCAGTTGAATCATTAAACGTAATAACTCTATCCGCACTAGTCTGTTTTAAAATAATTTCATCAGCTGAAACTGATTTTAAATAAAGTGTATTTTGTTCATTTGTATTATCTAAGATATGAAC
>NZ_JAALLK010000021.1:35965-37696 GCF_011075215.1 Acinetobacter sp. EKM10A
ATAACTCAACGACCCTAATAATGCTTTATCTACAATATAGGTGTCATTCCCTGCTTCGCCAATTAATCCTGTATATACATTCGGGGAATTACCACCATAAATCAATGTATCGTTCCCGGATCCACCGTATAAACTATCAGAACCTCCATTACAAATTAACGTGTCATCTCCATTGCCACCATATAGATAATCATTTCCTGTAGATCCTTTAATAATTTGAGTAAATATAGGGTCTGTTGGCTTGTAAGTTCCCGATGCAGTATTAATTATAGTAGTTAGTGGTTGAGAACTATTCCAAGCTTGATCTGTAGCAGTTACCCTATATTCTACATTTAACCAATCGAATTTTTCCTCAATATTTACGTGGACCCAAGCACCATCAATTTTTTGTTCAACAAAGTAACTATCACTTGGCGCATTAAAAATAATTTTATCTGTACTCAAATCATAACTAAATAAATTAGCTAGTATAGGTGCTGTAGTATCAGGTGCATTTAATTGAAGAAAATTTTCATTCCCTTTATTATCTGTAGCTATTACTTTTAATAACTCACCATTCTCATAAACAGTATTCAAAATTACGGAGTAATGCCCTGATGCATCAGCTATAGCTGAACCGATCACATCACCTGCAGCGTTTTTAATAGTTACAGTGACGTTTGCTTCTGTTGTACCTTGTACGACTTGCCCCTCAGTCCATCCACCTTGAATAGTTGGTTGATGTAAAATCGGTGGTGTAATATCTGGAACAATAACTTCTTTTGCCTCAGTTTTATTACCCGATTGATCTGTTGCTGTTACGATTAAATTTTCGCCATTTAAGTAAGCTTTATCTAGAGTAATAGAATAATTTCCTGCCTCATCTGCATTAGCTGTACCTACAACTTTTGTTTCGTAATGGTCTACTTCTAAAATGGTTGTTGGCACTTCTTGCGTTACATTTACGTTTATAACGGGGGGCATTGAACTAGAATAATTTACTGTCAAAGTATAGGTTCCAGGCGGTAATACCGAACCTTGTGCTAAATCAATACTGTAATTGCCGTCTCCAGCTTGGGAAACATTACCAGTTAGTCTTGTATTTAAACTCGCTCCAGAAAGAATTGAACTATAACTACCAGAAAGTGAATTAGTCGAGGAACTCAAATTTAAAGAAACATGTGCATTTGTACCTGTAACTTCAAAAGAATATGTCTTCGATAAATAATTTGTCTGTACTGACTCACTCAGAATAAATTGGGTTTCTAAAACCGTTACTTCTTTATAAACAGCATTTACTTGTTCTACTGTTACTCTTGCATCTGCTTCCGTTACACCTGCAACCACTTTACCTGCGGCATCAATCGTTGCAGTTAGACTTGATGGTGCTGTGGTATCCGGTGCAACAATTGTTTTTGGTACGGTAGCATTACCCGCTTTATCCGCAACCGTTACATTTAAGCTTTCACCATTCAAGTAAGCTTTATCTAGGGTAACTGAATATTTACCTGTGACATCGGCTGTACCTGTACCCACTATGGTTCCTACCACGTCCTTAACTGTTACTGTTGCATTGGCCTCAGTCACACCTGTAATTGCTTTACCTGCAGCATCAATCGTTGCAGTCAGACTTGATGGTGCTGTAATGTCTGGTGCAACTATTATTTTTGGTACGGTAGCATTACCCGCTTTATCTGCCGCTATTGCACTTAAGCTTTCGCCATTTAGATAAATTTTATCTAGGGTAACTGA
>NZ_JAALLK010000022.1:0-37377 GCF_011075215.1 Acinetobacter sp. EKM10A
GTACCAATACTTGCAGTTAAACTTGATGGTGCCGTGGTATCCGGTGCGATAATGGTTTTTGGTGCTGTAGCATTACCAGATTGATCTGATGCAGTAGCGCTTAAGCTTTCACCATTTAAATATACTTTATCTAGTGTAATCGAGTATTTACCTGCGGTATCAGCAGTAGCTGTACCGACTACAATTCCTGCAGCATTCTTAACTGTCACAACAGCATTGGCTTCAGTTACACCTGTAACTACTTTACCCGCTGTATCAATTGCAACTGTTAAACCTATTGGCGCAGTTTTATCGTCAGCCAAAATTGTTTGAATTGTTGATTTATTACCAGCTAAATCTTCGGCAGAAATAGTAAGATTTTCACCATTTAAATAAGCTTTATCCAGTATGACTGTATATTTTCCATCATTATCAGACTTTGCAGTTCCAATGATTTTTCCAGATGAATCTTTAACGGTGACAGTTGAATTAGCCTCTGTCAAACCTGTAATAGTTTTACCGTTAGAAGAAATAGCATGTGTTAAAGTAGGAGCTGTAATATCAGAAGCGATAAGCTCTTGTTTAACTGTACTATTACCGGCAGTATCTTGAGCAGAAACTTTTAGTATTTCACCATTAATATAGGCTTTATCTAAATTAATTAAATATGTCCCATCTGCTCCTGCTTTGGCAGAACCGATTACTTTTCCAGCCGAATTTTCAACTATAACAGTTGCTCCAGCTTCTGTTAAACCACTTACAGCTTTACCATCTTTAGACAGTATTTTAGTTAAACTTGCTGGAGGAGTTTGATCAGAAGGTGCTGAACCATCACTACCACCACTACCTGATGCTGCTATCGCAATACCACCAAGTGCGATCGCAGCACCACCCCATAACATTGTTTGTGAATCCAATAAACTCTTTTCTTTTAAAACTTCTTCTTTTTCAAATTCCTCATCAGCTTCAGAATTATTTTCTACTTGCTGACTAGAAACTTGCTCCACTGGCTGAGTATTAGGAGTAATACTATAGGAATCAGCTTGAATTATCTCACCACTTTTAAGAGTGATTTCAAAACCATTTCCCGTATCTCTTACACTTTTAATATTGCTTGCATCTAAAGTAAATTTTTGACCATTTTTAATAAAAGTAAGTATGTTTTGCATTTTTGTAAAAACCTATTTATAACGCAAAAAATTTACCACAAAAAATAATAAAATCCATAAAAATTCATAATAATAATTTTATTAATCGATATAATTTACCTTACCAAGACTATAGTCAGTAAGCACACTAATTTGGTTTTAATTTTAATAATTTCTAAAATCACACTAGCTTTCATAGCTTAAAAAAGTAAATGGTGATAAAAGAAAGGCAAAAACCACAATATTATTTTAAAAACTTTTATCGAAATGCTTGAGAAGCGGATCGTTGCGAGTTAAAAATCTTTATTTTTTAATTTATTGAGCTCAAACATTGCATTTTTATATTCAAGGTATGCTTTTTCACTAATTAGAACCACAGCATCTTTTTCTTTTCGTGTAATTTTTACGGCGTAACCTAATATTAAGCATGGCCTCATTATTAGTATGCTTTACGACCAACAATGAGACCTATATTAATTTCAATCTTAAGCTTATATTACGCTTCTATCTTTTTGTCTTTACTACTTGAATAGATAAAATATAAAGCAATCCCTAGGCAAATTAGCGCTCCTAATCGATACGGTGAAAAAGAGAGCACTTCATTACCAAACCAGCCAAAGTTATCAATTAAGATACTCATCAAAAGTTGCCCAAAAATCACAGCCACCGTAGCAACTGCAGCCCCAATTCTTTGTACAGCCAGTACCATAATGACAATATAAGGTACGCCACACATGGCACCTAATAACTGCCATTTAGGAACATCTAATAGTGTTAAGGTTTGTTTAGGTTCAAAGTAAAAAATAAGGAGAGCCGTAATTAGAGCACCGACCGAGAAAGTCAAAAAAGCACTACGAAACACACCAACTTTTGCTCCAAGTTGACCATTAATTGCGGCCTGTACACTCAGCAAAGCACCACCAATGACGGCGAGAAGAATCATTAAAATTATCATGGCTGTCTCCTACGCTTTTGCCACAAGTACAAGTGCAGCAACAATAAAGATGAGTGCGACTACCCGTTTACGGTCTACTTTCCTATGTGGAGTTCCTAGTAAACCATAGTGGTCGATAATCAGACTTTTAGATACCTGTCCCGCTAAAATGCCAATCATGGTCATTGCAATGCCAATAATTGGAGTGGTAATGGTCAAAATAATGACGTAAGCCGGACCTAAAACGCCACCAAGTAATTGCCAAGATGGAAGTGTAAAAAATGAAGGGCTATTGCGTGGGCTAAAAAACAACATGAGTAAAAAAGTAAGTGCTGCACCCACACCAAAAATACTAAAAGTGGCCCACAACTCACCTACTTCCTTTCCTAACGGCCCTAAAAGCCCAGCTTCGACCGATAGCCCCATTCCCCCTAAAATGGTTAGGAGTAGTAATAGAATTTGCATCTACATTGCCTCATCTGTATCTAGGCAACGAATACTAAGGTAGCTAATTCATCAGAAAAACAGCATAATTCATGAATCACTTTTGCAGAAATTGCACAAATGGATTTAACAAATTCGATTGATATCCGCACGCTTCGCTTCTTTATTAGTGTTTACAATGCTCAAAACTTCTCGAATGTAGCACGTAAAGAAGATGTGTCTGCCTCCATGATTTCTCGAACCATTCAACAACTTGAAGATGCGTTGGGGCAGCAACTTTTCTACCGAAATACACGAGCTATCACACCGACCGAATCGGGCAAATTATTTTTTGAATATGCAAAAAGAATTACCGAACAATTTGATGAAGCTCAAAAGGCTTTACAAGATAAAACCATAGAGCCATCGGGACTCGTCCGCATTAATGCCCCTGTGTTTTTTGGGCAACGGCATATTGCGCCATGGTTAGCGGGTTTATCAGAGCGTTATCCAAGGCTTCTAATAGAACTAATACAAACCGATGAATTTATAGACCCATTACGTGAAAGCACAGATTTAATATTTCGTATTGGAGCACTGACTGATTCATCATTTCATGCCCGTATTTTTGGTACACAAAAATATCATTTGGCCGCCTCTCCTCAATATATTGCCAAATATGGTACGCTCGACCACCCAACAGAACTTAATCAACACAAGTGCCTAGTCTATAAAGGTTTTGAAGGTCCTAACCGCTGGTTAGTGAGAGAGCCTGATGAAGAATGGGTACATTATCCAATTACCCCGTTACTTTCTTCAAACAATGCCGAGAGTTTAATGACAGCCGCGCTTCATGGCATGGGGATTGTTTTATTTCCTGATTGGCTAATTGGCGAAGCTTTAAAAAAAGGTGACTTAATAAAGCTTTTACCTGAATATGAAGTCGCGATTAAATCACACCCCCAGCATATCGCAGCCATTTATCCCAATGTCCGCCATCCACCACTTAATATTAGAGCAGTGATCGATTATTTTGCAGAAATCTATGGAGACACACCGTATTGGCAGAATTAGCTTTCTTATCAATGCCAGCAAAGTATTCCAGTATCGACATACTTTGCTGGTGTCTCACCAGAGATGAAAATAAGACTAAAAACTTGAAATAAATAAGAATTTAATTTGCACTCAAACTTAAATTATCAACTTGTTCTGATTTTTCTTTTTTAATGAGATAACCCAATATGATTTGCAAAATCACGCCAATAAACGCACAACATGACATTAAGAGAAAACACCAGATATACCCCTGATGACTATGCCAGCCACCAAAGCTCGTAAGCAAATATCCCATAATAATCGGTGCGACTGCCCCACCTACATACTGAGCAACTGTAATTAAACTATTTGCAGTTCCAATTGCTCCGGCTGGCGCATAATCTGATGCTGTCGCATAGAAAATAGGCCAAATTGCGTTGGCAGATAGACCAAAAAACAGTTGTATTGCAATGACGGAAACCACGCCTGAGGTTAAACAAAAACTTGCAATGCTGACCGCCATCCAACAACCACATAAAATCAATGTGAGTCGTCTGCCAATCTTATCGGACAAAGTCGGCCAAATAATTTGCCCCATCATGCCGGTAATTGTAAATACAGCGCTCAAGCCAGCCGACTTCGCCAGATCTAACCCGACAATATTGTATAAAAATGCAGGAAAGATAGTTAAAAAACCAATATAAACCACATGGGTAATTAAAGTACTGGCTGCGGTAAACACAATTCCCCGAGAACTTAGAGTTTGTTTTAAACGTTCCCATGTACTATGCGTACTTGTTTTCTCTTCTCCTTCATCGTACACAAAATCTGTTGGTGGTGTAAATTGATTATCTACACAAGATTGGTGAAACTCTGAATAACGTTTACGGGTGGAATAAATCGCCCAAAACGTTAATGCTGGTACAGCAAATATAATTCCAAGAAAAAAGGTATAGCGCCAGTTTTGTGGACCAAAATAGGTAATGATGGTGGCCATTGCAACACCGCTAAGTAGCGCTCCAACCGGATAACCTGAGTGATGAGCACCTATGGCAAAACCGCGATGTTCCTTGGGCCACCATTCAGCAGTATTACTCACCCCAACTGGCTCTGCCACCCCACAACCCAAAGAAACCATAATACGTAAGGTTACAAACTTATAGAAACTTGAACTTAAAGATGTAATGCCTGAAAGCAACGAAATAAAAGTAAATCCGATTACTAAGGGCCACTGAAAAATTCCTCGCTTCCAACCGGACGCATGTTTATCACTTAAAGCAGCAACCGGAATACTAAGAACGGCCAAAGAAAGTGTAATTGCAGCAATGGTGTATCCCCATTGCGTTGGAGATAAATTAAATTCATTACAAATCATATTGGCTGCGCGGAAAATCAACTCTCGGTCGTATGCAACAACCACCCAGATAATCCAGCAAATCACTAATGATACCCAAGAGTGGCGATGAACTTTTTTTAGGCTCATTTCTAATTCCTTTTTAATTAAAATGCATCCACATGCTTTTGCGTATAACGCTATGTCATTTGTTCACTCTTAAACTATCAAGTCGATTTAGAATTACTAATGATATTTCTACACCACGCAATAACTTATATTTATCAATTTAGTTTTAGCTATTTATCTCCATACATTTTTAATTCACAGGACCAATAACAATCTCTTATTAGATAAAGAAAAATTTTCATTGGTTTTTATATTTAGCTTTCATTAATTTAGTTTCATCGATGAATGACTGAATAAAAGGACTAAAAAAGGAATTATGGAAATTAAAGTACTGGTAGATGTAAAAACAAAACTTGGAGAATGCCCAACTTGGGATGCTGTACGCCAACGCCTATTTTGGGTAGATATTGTTGATGGACGATTATTCTGTTGTGATGAATTCGGTGGGAATATACGGGCGTGGGAAGTCCATAAAAAAATAGGTTCTTTTGCTTTACAAGAAAATTATAACGGCGCAATTGTTGCGCTCGAAGACGGGTTATATCAACTCGACTTTGACACAGGCAACTTAAAATTTATTTGCAACCCTGAACCAGACCTACCCCAAAATAGATTAAATGATGGTCGTGTTGATCGGCAAGGTCGATTCGTTTTTGGCTCTATGAACCGCCTTGAAGATGGGAATACCGCGTCTCTCTATCGATTAGATGCAGATTATAAAATAGAAAAATTAGAAAATAATATTAATACTTCAAATAGTATTTGCTGGAGTCCTGATGGTACTAAGCTCTATTTTGCAGACACATGGCAAGGTGAAATCTGGTCTTATGATTATGATCTTGAAACAGGGCAAATCTCAAATAAAACTACTTTTTGTAAGATAGATACATCAGACGGTGGTTCAGCAGATGGCTCGACAGTAGATCGTGAAGGCTACTTATGGAATGCAAAAGTATATTCGGGTCAGTTAGTACGTTATCGTCCTGATGGACAAATCGATCGTATTATTGAAATGCCTGTAAAAAAAATTACCAGTGCAGTTTTTGGTGGAAAAAATCTTGATGTCTTGTTTGTTACCTCTATGTCACAACCGCCTCTTCCGAGGTTCCCTGATGACAACCAATTGCGAGGCAGTGTTTTTGCCATTTATGGGCTAGGCATCCAAGGATTAGCCGATGCTCGATTTATGGGGTAATGACTCACTTCCTACAAGAAATACTTAACCATAAACGGTAGTGAACCAGCTCTGCAGCTTAATAAGGAAATCTTTATTAAGCTGCATAAAGAATTAATTAATTGTTATTTCATAATGAAAATTATCGGCCAAACCATAAGACT
The DNA here is from genome assembly GCF_011075215.1 of Acinetobacter sp. EKM10A. Classification (NCBI taxonomy): domain Bacteria; kingdom Pseudomonadati; phylum Pseudomonadota; class Gammaproteobacteria; order Moraxellales; family Moraxellaceae; genus Acinetobacter; species Acinetobacter sp. EKM10A. The sequence goes on from NZ_JAALLK010000022.1 coordinate 6,320, forward strand.
CACGGTATTCGACCGCTACACCTTCAAGATTTTTTGCAATACGGCATACCTTCACTAAAGGGTCTTCAAGGTGGTTATTTAAATAGCTATCTTTAATATTTTTCTCAAAAGTTAACCGTTCTGTTGCAGAAGAAATAAATTGGCCACAGTGCTGATAATAAAAAGGATAAAGTAGATTCCCAAACTCAGCGATTGGAATTTCTTCAAGATTTTTAAATAAGCGTTCAGGTAGCCAGATTCTCTCACTTAATACAACGACATCTTCATGCTTACGGACACGCTCGATATAAAGCAACTTGTCAGTGTGCCCAAGCCCTAACTCGGCGTTTACTTCCGGTATTGCATCACACACTTCTACTTTTTTGATTTGTCCTTGTGGCTGAATGAACTCGCCTTTTTTATTACGTAATCTAAAAAAACGAATAAGCGAATTTTCAAAATTAGGTTGTTTGAGGAAAGTTCCTTTTCCTTGCTGTTTAACTAATAAGCCATCTTCAACCAGCCCTTCAACCGCCTTTCTAACAGTTCCTACCGATACGCTATACATTTGCGCAAGCTCTTGTTCACTTGGAATAGGCTCTTCGACTGTCCATTTTGACTGGATCAATAGTTTTTGAAGTTCCCAACGGACCTTTTCATATCTTGGCAATTTAAAATTTTTAAATGCAGTCTCATCAAGCATTTGCGTTAAACATTATGAAATCGATTTGACAATATTAGCATAGTTCTGTGTAATACAAAAAACCAAACATATATATGTTTAGATGTTTATATATTTATCAAGGAAGATAATATGACTGCATTGATGCTGATGGCTTTAGCCGTATCGATAGGTTTAGGTTATAAAACGAAAATTAATATCGGATTTTTTACGATAGCGTTTGCCTACCTGATTGGTTGCTTTGGCATGGGTCTTAAACCTTCCGAAGTTATTGAATTATGGCCTGTCAAAATTTTCTTTATTATTTTATCCGTTACTTTGTTTTATAACTTTGCTTTGGCAAATGGTGCTTTAGAGAAGCTTGCCAGCCATCTTTTATATAAATGCCGTAAGTTTCCTCAGTTTTTACCTTTAGCGATTTTTTTCGCAGCAACCATTATTGCTGGCCTAGGTGCTGGTTTTTATACAGTACTTGCCTTTATGGCACCGATTACACTGCTGCTGTGTAAAAAAACCAATATGAATATGATTATTGGTGGGATGGCTGCAAATTACGGCGCTTTAGCTGGCGCAAATTTTATGACATCGCAAAGTGGCATTATTTTCCGAAGCTTAATGGAAAATACTGGCATTAGCTCACAAACAGCTTTTTCATATAGCAGTGGCATTTTTATCTTAACTTTAATTATTCCAATTGCGGTGCTGGGAATTTACACCCTGTGGAATAGAAAAAGTAATTCAATTGTAATTGAAGATCAAAAGCCTGAGCCATTCGACAAAAAACAGAAACAATCTATTTTCCTTATTATTTTAATGATGTCGATTGTTTTAGTTTTTCCAATCTTGCATCTTGTTTTTCCCGATGTAAAAACGATTAGCTTTTTAAACTCCAAAATTGATATTGCCTTCCTTGCTATTACCTTCTCGCTCATTAGTTTACTTATGAAACTTGCCGATGAGAAAAAGGTCATTGCACTTGTACCTTGGGGAACACTGATCATGATTTGCGGTGTTGGTATGCTCATCGCATTAGGTGTGAAACTTGGCATTATTACTACCCTATCTGAATGGTTAGCAAACAATGTTCCTGTGTGGGTCATTCCAGTATTGTTATGTCTGATCAGTGCCATTATGTCTGTATTTTCAAGCACTCTAGGCGTGGTTGCTCCTACCTTATTTCCAATTGTTCCTGCGCTTGCACTTACCTCTGGCCTAAACCCACTAGTGCTGTTCATTTGTATTGTGGTTGGCGCTCAGTCTACAGCGATTTCTCCTTTCTCGTCTGGCGGTAGCCTCATTATGGCTTCAGCACCAGCAGACATCGACAAAACCAAATTCTTTAATCAACTGTTATTTAAAGCAATTCCTGTAGGAGTCATTGCCGCTTTAATCGCTATTTTCGCTTTAAAATTTGTAATGTGAGATGAAAATGAACTGTATAGATACACATGCACATGTTTTTTCGACTCAGGACCACAGTATCGAAACAGCACGTTATGCTCCTGATTATGAGGCAACTGTACAAAGTTTTATCTCTCATCTTGATGAACACAATTTCACGCATGGTGTTTTGGTTCAACCCAGCTTTTTGGGTACCAATAACCAAGCGATGTTAAACGCAATTCAGCAATACCCTGACCGTTTAAAAGGGATCGCCGTTGTTCAACATACGACGACTTTTGATGAGCTAGTGAATCTCAAGGCACAAGGCATTGTAGGTGTTCGCTTAAATCTATTCGGTCTTAACCCTCCTGCGCTAAATACGCCTGACTGGCAAAAATTTTTACGAAATGTAGAAAGCCTCAACTGGCAAGTTGAGATACACGCACCGCCGAAATATCTGGTTCAGCTTTTGCCACAATTGGATGATTACAGCTTTGATGTCGTAATTGACCATTTTGGCCGAGTTGACCCTATTAAAGGGATTGAAGATCCGGATTATCAGAAGTTTTTAAGCTTACTTAACGTAAAACAGCACTGGATTAAAGTGTCCGGTTTCTACCGTTTGGGTGCTACACCCAGCAACATAAATATAGCCCAGCAGGCATATAACATTTTTAAAGAAAAAGGTTTTTTACACAAACTCATTTGGGGAAGCGATTGGCCGCATACCCAACATGAATCCTTAATAACTTATGAAGATGCGATTAAAGCTTTTAAACATATTGTGTTTGATAAACACGAGCAATGTTTAATTTTAAATCAGAACCCTACCGAGCTGTTTGGTTTCTCACGTACATAAGGAGTATGTATGAAAAATGATATATCTATATCGGAAGTAGAAAAGACAACGATCCGTAAACTTTCTTTCCGTATTCTTCCTTTCCTCATTCTTTGTTATTTCATCGCTTATATTGATCGGGTGAATATTGGTTTCGCCGCTTTAACCATGAACCAAGAAATTGGTTTAACTGCTACTGCCTTTGGTTTTGGTGCGACATTATTTTTTATTGCATATGTCATATTTGAAATTCCAAGTAACATGGCTATGGAAAAGCTAGGTGCACGTATCTGGATTGCCAGAATCATGATTACTTGGGGCATTGTCGGTTGCTGTACTGCCTTCATTACCGGCCCGATTTCATACGCAATTTCACGTTTTTTACTTGGTGCTGCCGAAGCCGGATTTTTCCCAGGCGTATTACTGTATTTAACACTATGGTTCCCTAAACGATACATGGCTCGAATTGTTGCCGTATTTATGGTTGCGATTCCTTTATCTAACTTTATCGGTTCACCATTATCTGCCTTACTGTTAGGCTTGCATGGTTTACTGGGTTTAAGTGGATGGCAAGTGCTTTTAATTCTTGAAGCATTACCTGCAATCCTTCTTGGTTTGTTGTGCCTTGTATGGCTGCCGAATACCGCAAATAATGTGAAATGGTTAAATCAAGAAGAAAAGGAATGGTTATCAAGCACTTTAACTTTTGAAAAAAACCAATTGTTGAACTCTGAAAAACAAGACAGTGCCAAACAGAAAAAGAGTAAGTTTAAGTTGCTGATTACCAATAAATATCTATGGTTCTTTGCAATTATTTATGCAGGAAGTTCAGCAACCAGCAATATTTTATCGTTATGGATGCCTCAAATTTTAAAAGCCTTCCATTTAACTGCTATGCAGACGGGTCTTTTAAATATGATTCCGTTTGGTTTAGCTGCCGCTTTCATGATTGTTTGGGGCGTACATGCCGATAAAAGTGGTAATAAGAGTCTCAACACAGCTATTCCGTTATTTGTGACCAGTTTTGGTTTGCTCCTTACTATTTTTACCTCGTCTTTAACTTTGAGCTTACTTTTATTCTCACTTGTTTTGATGGGTAACTATGCCATTAAAGGTCCTTTCTGGGCATTGGTTTCTGAGCGTTTACCACCTACTTTAGTGGCTGTAGGTATTGCAGCAGTGAACACCATTGCGCATATCGGTACTGGGCTTATGAACTCTATTATGGGTATTGTAAAAGATTATTCGGGTAGCTTCCCTATTTCTCTTTTACCGTTATGTATGCTTACATTTACGGGTGCCATGATTGCGTTGTATTTGGGAAGAAAACCGACATTGCCAAAAGCGCAAAAGGTTCAAAAGTTGGTTTAGGTTTTAGAAATAAAAGATTTAATCAAAAGAGACCTATTAATGGTCTCTTTTCTCATAGTTATCTCGATTAGCCTCTCTTATTTCTCTCCCCTTAATTTAAGGTTGTAAGAATAATGTGGTCACCTATATAGTTTTATTTGTATATTAGATTTGAGCGATTTTTCTGACATCTTAAATGAAAGTATGAATACCTTCCTTGTGATAAGACTTTTATTAGATAAATATCTTAATCTGTAACCTATATAATAAATATTTTTTAAATTTCTAAATGCGAGATAAAAAATGAAAAAACGACCAACTACGAGTGATTTAAATAATATAAATGAAAAACTTAAAAAGCTTGATGACTCAATAAAGGATTTATTAGAATCAACCTATGATCTTTTTCATGATGATCAATACTATAGCATAGAATCTGCATTTCTACTTGATCATGCTTTAAATATTAAGATGCATTTTTACAAGTCCTATCCAGAATTAGCACCAGACCATTTAAAGAATATTGAATATGATCGAATTGTTCATATTGAAACTACTCAAGTAGTACATGCTCGTAAAAAGAAACCAGAAGATAGCTTGAATCAAATTCAGCCAAATTATCTACAAAATAAGAGATGATTGAACTTCCTAATTTAATCGAACCCTGCTAATAATTAATATTTAGCAGGGCTTTCTTTGCCATAATAAATATGGCTAATTTAAAGAAAAATATTAAAAACGGTAACCTACCCCCAAATAAGTAATTAAAGGATCAATATCAACTTTAGTTGATGCATGAATCAACTGTTTACCTGTTTTGCCATCAATTACATCAATATTTGCTCGGTTATTTAACTTTGCGTAAGACACTGAACCAACAGCATACCAATTTGGAGTGATGTCATAAGTAGCCCCTAGACTAACAATTGGGGCAATCGCATCAGTCGTTTTAACTCGAACATAAGGGTTTGCACTTGAGATTTTACCATCTAACGCAGCACCAGCATTATTATCGAGAACATTTTGAATCATATGGCCCGCAGCAATTAAATCCGAGTTGATTTGATCATTTAGCTTAATGTTCGAGAAACGTGAATACATAACTCCAGCACCAATATAGGGTCTAAATTTATTTACTCCTGACTTACCGAACTGATATTGGGCCTCTAATGCTGGCGTCCATGCCCGTACAGTTGCAGCTTTAGATTTATTACCAAGATTCGTGATTGGTATATCTTGCAATAAATCTAATTTATCTCCAATTACTAATGCAGCTAACCCTTCAGGATTGGCAAAACCAGATAATGGTGCATTGATTTCTCCTTTCCCTTTAACATCAACCTTTGGAGGAATTCCACCGATTAACTGTAAAGACACTTTCTCATTAATATAGTAATTGAACATTAAGCCTAGAGTGTCTACATCTTCTGCTTCAAGACCTGTACCTTGCCCTTCCCATTGTTCTAGTCCCCTAATCGTTGCTGTACCTGTTATATCAGATGAAACCATGTCATTTTCATCTACAAGCCCTAATAGCTGACCAACCGATTGTTGCTGATTGCCGTTCTCATCTACTGGGTGACTAAATACCATATCAAGAATTTCTTTAGCATTTTCACCTGTTGATAATTTTGCATTAGGGTCTATTGATTTCATAAATGCTGAAGTAGAAATAGTTCCAACTTTGGCAGTAGTTCCATTTGCTACAGCAGTATTTATGTTGAATGGATTTGCCTTTCCTTGTGGCATGACATGCAACCATCCAGCAGATACGGAAAACCGTTTAAATTCTGCATGTGCTGTCTGTGTTCCCGTTATAAAAGCCACAGTGAGCAGATTCCCGCCGATTAATTTTAAAATATCCATTTTATTTCCTTTATTTTATTTAAGAGGTTTCCATTAACCTCTTTATTTAAAATAAAGATTTTTTTAATTTTTGGTAAAATTTTCCGATAAAAAGCATTATAAAACAATATATTAATTTTAATTAATATATTTTAATTGATTGAAAAATATACAATATAAATGAGTTTTCTATAGAAATTTATAAATTAAAAAAAGCTCATCTTCCGATGAGCTTTTTATTTAACTAAATTTAATAATATGCATTAGGCTTTAAAATCTGCTAATACAAAGTTTTTTACTATTTCATCAAAATTAGGTTTCAGAAGAGTTGGCTTGCTATCTTTTATAGTTTTATACCAATAACTCGCTGCAACTCCCATACTAATCAAAGCTAACAATTTCATAGCTCACCTCACTTATTGGGAAGAGTGAAACTTAAAGTATCATTCGCGTTTGTAGCGTTCCAACTCGTTTTAGCGAGGTTTCTGTATATTTTTTAAGCAATGTGTAATATAAAAACCACATCTTTGATAGGATTTCTCTATTGATCTTTTTTTAGAAGAAAAAATAGAACAAGGACATAAAGCAACTACCGAGTCCTATTGTCACCCATGATACTATCTTAGATATAAATCTATCTTCTTTAAAAAAGCATGGTAAAACCCATTTCTTGATGTCTATTTCTCTTAGCCAAGATAAATACCAAGGAAACGTTAATGCAAATATAAGAGAACTTACGAACATAGCAACAGATAGAGGTCTCTTGTAAAATTCAGACCCACTCATTTTAGAAAACAATATCCAAAAAATTACTTCTAGAGCACATAGCAAGACACATAAATAAATATAAAACTTATTCTTCTGATTAGTGATAAAAATTGGGGTTAGGGTCCAGAACGGAAAAACGAACCCAAAACCCAGTCTAAAACCATATAAACCATCATGAATTTCAACTAGAAAGCAGCGTAGAGGTACTATTACATAATAAAGAGTAAAAAATATAAGGCTTAAAAACTTAACTTGATTAAGAGTGTTAGAGTCAAGGTCTGCAACAATAGGTTTAGATATTAAATATCCAAAAAAATAAGTAGCATAGAAACTAATTAGATAAATAAATATGGAATAATATGAATCATAGTAAAAAACTCCATACAAGAATAAAGATAAAATCCAAAGTAATCCAAAAATAAAGAAATTTTTAGCAATAATAAAAAATGGAGATTTGGTTCTAAGAACTGATGGCTCAATCACATTATGCACTGTTTTTACTCTATATTTATATAGCGGTTATAATTTAACTTTATAAATTAATTTAAATCTCACACATAATTACCATTCTCATCCAGCTCGTCTTTTGGCCTATTATGATAATCAGAAATTAAAAAACTAAAATAATCCATCATATAAGCCATAATACTTCTTGAAAAATTCAAGTCCATATAAATTCCATATTTTATCTTTTTATGTGCATCAAAAAATGTTTGTATAATTATACTAAAGAAATCCAACCAATCATCATCAACATTTTTATTGCTATTATTGGTTATAGTTATTGATAAAATTTCATTTCTTTTTTCTGAAAAAATACCAATCAGATATCCTCTTAAATAGTCATGAAATGCAGACAAATTACTTCCAAAATGTTTTGTATTTGGATGAATGTCATTTAAATGCTCTCGATTATTTCCATATATTTTCTCGCCAAAAAAATCATAAACTTGTTGAATTTCTTCAAAATCAGATATGTCAAAGCAAACTTTAATAACTTGCTTACTTGTAATATCTTGTTCAGTAAAAAAATGACATGAGTCATCTTTCATTTTAATATTTTGCACAATACAACTCCATCACAATGGAAAAAGTTAAAGCAGTTTTTATTTACATGTATATAGGTATTCAAGTTTATAGGAAAATTTATATTTTCAAATAGTTAGGTGCAGTATTTACAACCCCAAAAAACCTCTCCACCACCACATCCTTCTCTTCCAAACTCTTTGAGCTTAAAATCTGGAACATCAAGCCATCAATTAGGTTTAAAACCAAATTGGCATTGGGTTTTAATGCATGGGTCTCTAAACTAAAAATGAGGTCAAAAATCTCATGAAGTAGCCATTTTCTATACTCAACCGCCATACGGTAAGCGCTCGCATACATATGTTTAATTTCAAAAAAGACTTTAAGCAAAAGGTAATACAGGCTATTAAAGTTAACATGTAAGTTTATAATTTCTTTGAGTTTGTCCTTTGAAGTGCGGTAACGACTTGAGTAAATAATGGCAAGTACTTCTTCTTTCAGCAGGCTTTTTTGAAAAGCGATGCACACTTCAATTAACCTTTCTTTTGAGTGAAAGTAATTATAAAAAGTCGCCTTGGTTATTTTGGCTTCTTTAATAATAAGGTCTACGCCCGCTGTGTGAAACCCATAAGTTGTAAATAGGCGTATGGCAGTATGAATAACCTGTAATTTTTTGGAAGAAGTTTTTAAATTTCGCATAGTTTTACCGTTATAAATTCTTGTTGTTTCTAAGTGAGATTAAAAAGCCTGTGCCTTTTCTGGGAGAAAAAAAGGCACAGCAAAGCCGTAAAGACTGTGCTTGGCACATCCCAAGTTTTATTGTTGCTAAGTTTTAGACGTAATGATTTAAAGCCTGAAAAGCCTATAGCTCATCAAACTGTTTTAAAGTGATTTAAGTTGTGTCGAGATAGTTTTTGACAGTGACTGCCAATAATTTATGAATGTGCATAGCCAACTCCTTCTTTTGGGAGTTCTGCCAAAGCATTATAAATTATGGTGGCAGAACGGAAGCAGGTTGACGGACTGGGTAAGACTCCAGCACACCCGAAGGTGTCCCACTCCCGTCCTACCGCTACGGAAGGGAACGGGGTGTGCACATATGAGTATCCCTCAGAAGGAATAGCTCTGATGTGGTCTTACAAACTCGGTCCGTCAAAACCGACTGGCAATGTAGGCCAGCCCGCAAATGGTAATCTTCAATATTTGAGCTGTCAATGTGAAATTGGCTAGAAATTATTTAATTAAATTATTGTTTTTCATTTAATTACATAATTAAGGAAAAACTTAAATATTGGCTTAACAATTTGCTTTTATAACAGCACTCTAACGCTTTCTTTTTATTATGACTGCGCTTGCTCGGCCATAAATATTTTAAATTTTGAGACTAAAAAAGGAGGTGTTGGCCTCCTCTTTTAATTCAAACTATAAACATATGGTGGTAATTAAATACCTTTATCTGCCAGATATTACTGAAGATTCTTTGAGTACGTTTTAGTTGATATTTGTGTAATCTCTTTCTTTTCTAGACGATTTAGCAATGTGCCAAAGATAGCTGCAACAATGTACATAAATAATGAATAAACTGCTGCTGGCATAGCGGCCATACTGCTTGCCATTACTGTAAAAGCAATGGTCATGGCTAAGGTACTGTTATGAATTCCAATTTCAAACGCGCAAGCTTTTGCCTGAAAGCTATTTACACCCAATAATCGTGGGACAAAATAGCCAACCATTAAACTACATACGCAGAACAGCAAAGTTGCCAATCCAATTTGCCCAATATACGTCATCAGATTTTGATAATCTCGTGCAACTGCTAATATGATGATCGATACGAGAAAAACGATAGCAAAGATACGCACAGGTTTATTGAGCTTTTCAGCCGTATGCGGCGCAAAATGACGGACTAACATCCCGATCCCAACGGGCACTAAAATAATAAGAAAAACTTGTATGATTTTAGAGAATTGCAATCCTACATTTTGCCCATTTTCCATAAAGTGCTGTATTGCAAAATTCACAATTAACGGAAGTGTAAAGGCAGCGATGACCGAATTTATAGCCGTTAAAGTAATATTTAAAGCGATATCTCCTTTATAGAGATAACTAAATAAGTTAGCAGTTGGCCCGCCTGGTGACGCAGAAAGGAGCATTAATCCAACAGCAAGCATTGGTGGTAAAGCAAGAACCTTACAAATAATAAATGCAATACCGACTAAAATAACCAGTTGGCAAAATAATGCGATAAAGACAGCTTTTGGGTGTTGTCGTACGCGTTTAAAGTCATTTATGGTCAACTCTAGACCCAAACCAGCCATAATAATTGCGAGTGCAATTGGTAAAAAAACGGTAATTAATCCTGAACCCATAATTTCATTCCTTTTTTCATTTATTTATGGAGCTTCTATTCCCATACGCTTATGTTTTTAATTAAAAGTTTTTATTAAACTTTGAGTTCTTTTCTTAAAATTTTACCCACGTTCGACTTGGGTAATTCATTAATAAATTGGATATGACGGGGTTGTTTATATCCTGTCAGATTTTCTTTTGCATAGTTTTGGATTTCTTCAACCGATAAAGAGTCATCTTTTTTGACAATAAAGGCTTTAGGCACTTCACCCGATTTTTCATCTGCAATCCCAACCACGGCGACTTCTAAAATTTTTGGATGTTGGGCTAAAACTTCTTCAATTTCGTTTGGAAAAACATTAAAGCCTGACACTAAAATCATGTCTTTTTTACGGTCAATAATTTTGGTATAGCCTTTTTCATTCATAAAGCCAATATCACCTGTTCTAAAGAAACCATCAGCAGTCATGACCGCTTTCGTTTCTTCAGGCAAATTCCAATAACCTTTCATGACCTGCGGGCCACGAATTGCAATTTCTCCAGTTTCACCGGGTGCTAATTGATGACCTTCATCATCCAAAATAGCAATATCCGTGCTCGGTACAGGAATACCGATCGTGCCACTAAAAGTATTAGAGATTGGCGGGTTAAAGGTCGCAACAGGCGACGTTTCTGATAAGCCATACCCTTCACGGATAATACGTCCTGTCAGTTTTTCCCATCCATCGGCAGTGGATTTCAAAATTGCCATACCGCCGCCTGTGGTAATTTCTAAACGGCTATGGTCCAGCTTATTAAAGCCTTCATGATTAATCAGCGCATTAAATAAAGTATTTACAGCAGGAAAAACCGTAGGACGATATTTTTCAAAACAATGTACGAGAGCGTCTAAATCACGCGGGTTTGGAACTAAAACAGTGGCATAACCTTTATTCATTGCACTGTGTAATAAACAGACAGTAAAACCAAAAATATGATAAAGCGGTAAGGCACAGATCGCTATTTCATCTTCATAAGCATCTCGGTCACCAAAATAGCTTTTAAAAACCACATTATTTTGTAATAAGTTGGCGACAATATTTTTATGGGTTAATTCTGCGCCCTTCGATACACCTGTTGTTCCGCCGGTATATTGTAAAAGCACAGTATCCTCAAGAATAAGCTTAGGACGTATGTAGTCTTGGGCATTTGTCTTCAATAAGATTTGCTTAAAAGCGTATTTTTTAGTATCTAAGGTGTCTAATTCAGTAGGTTGGTCAACTAACATTTCAGTCATGGTAGTGGTAATAATTTGTTCGACCGATACTTGCTCTTTAACCGCCTCATAAACAGGTAAAAACTGTTCTAATATAAATAAGACTTTTGCACCTGCATCATTTAACTGATGCTTTAACTCACGTGCTGTATAGAGGGGGTTAATATTGACCAGAATATAACCTGCACGAATCACGGCAAGTGAAATAATCGGGTACTGAATAATATTGGGCATCATTACGGCAACACGTGTACCTTTTTCTAGCCCTAAACTTTGCAAGAATGTTGCTACTTTTCGACTATATAAATCGATTTCAGCATAAGAAAAAGATTGATCTGCAAATATAAAAGCCTTTCTTTGCTGGAACTTATTAAAGCTGTTGTCCCATAAATCGAGAAGTGAAGTTTGTTCATCCGGCAATGTAATCGTACTTTCTATATTCCATTGCTTATATTCATCTAACCAGATCTGATTTGTCATCTTATTGTCCTTTTATGAGAGGGAGAAATGGAACTGTTCCTACTCCACTTTTTATATTTTCTTTAATCTCTTAATCTGCTTACTCTCGTGCAGAAATAAACTGTTTATATAACTAAGCGATCCATCAAATAGTTGAATTAAAATTTATAACCAATTTTCAGACCGTAACCGATTGAATAGTTATTTTTATATTCACCCACATAATATTCACTGCCTGCTTGAGCACCAAGCTGACCTTTGGCATCACCGAGCCATAGATACTTCATTCCACCTGAAATAAAGTATTTTGAAGTTGGACTATATTGCGCACCAAGACCAACACTGTAATAACCTTTAGCTGGCCCACCTGTGGACACGCGCTCACCTGCTCCCGAGTCCCAACCTACAGAAACTGAACCTGACCATTTATCGCTTAGGCGTTGTCCAATTCCAAGATTGGCAGACCATTGATCATCATAATAACGAACCAGATTAAAACCGTTTGGACGACTTGGCGTTGATAGGACCCCAACAACTTCTGAGATTTCACCAAAACGGTATGGTTTAAACTCAAAATCATTCCAGTGAACCCAACGCACGTTACCGAACAATAAAGTCCCTTTGCGTAATCCGGTCTGAAATTCCAAATTCACTGACTCTGGCGCTCTAAACTTAGTTGAGCCTGATGTTCCTGCTTCGGGTAAGCCCGCAACAATACGATTGAGTGCCTCCCTCCGCGATTCAGTGAGTTGTCCTATAGAAACCATATACGCCAAATGCTGATCAAGAAAATCACGGCCTTGCTGTGTACTCAACATATCAACCAGTGGCGCATTTTCATTAGCAGTCACTTCATGCATAATTTCTGAACGATAGGTCAATGAGGCTTTAATGGCTTTTTCGGGAATTTGATAACCAAATCCTGCCAACCATCCCCAATCTCCAACTTCTTTGGCATTAAAGTCATAGCCATTATATAAACTGAAAACTTGACCTCTTAAATTGACGTTACTTTTAAATGTCTGATAAACAGGACCTGCATAAAAGTTCCAGTTTTTATCCGGTTGATAACCAAATATCAGACTAAAATTTTGCATAACAAAATTCGATTTGGTGTTCCCTGTTACGACTTCTCCACCGGTCTTTTGGGCAAGTGTTGCTGAATCAATGCCCGGTACTAAAATCGTATCGCTCGGCTTAGCAACAAAACTGTTATTTCCATAATATTCTGAGTCGGAAGTAAATGGCTGATCGTAAAGAAAACCAAATGAAAACTGAGGTGCTAACTGTAATTTCAAAGCTGCACTGGGACGATAATCAGAGTTTGCAATATCAGAAATACTATTACGTGTTGGGTTTGTACCTGCTTCTTGTCCTTCTAACGAAGTGTCTGAAACAGATAAACTTGCCTCAAAATAATTACCGGGTTGTAGAAATGCAGAAATTGATTGTCCTGTTCGATCAAATGCTGCTGCATAGAGTGAGCTCGTACAAAATGAAGCCATGACTATGACTAATGTTTTCTTTTTCATCTTTTAATCCGTCCTAGATTTTTATTTTTACTTATTAGGGCGCTCTTTTCTGAACGCCTGATATTTGTTTTTACATAGTGATTCTTATTAGGCATTTTCTATAAAATCAGGTTGTTCTCCTTTTCTGTCAAACGGCGCGGTTAAGGAATGGTTCTTACTAGAACCATTCTTCTGACATATTGAGTGGAGTCGTCTCTACCGGATCGAGTACCGCTAACCAACTTATAATTTTCGGCATTTCCCAGCCAAAGAAATAATCACACGCGGCAAGCTTCCCACGCAGAAAATCAGGATCTGTTGAGTTCGGCATGAGTTTATGAATGACTACCGCTTGATCAAGCCATAACCATCCCACTACAAGATGTCCAAAAGCCTCCAGATAATTGGCGGCATTTGCCAGTTGAAGTTCTACATCAGTTAAGGCATGCAATTTCTCTGTTACATTTCGGATGAGTTGCCACTTTTGGTCTAATTGATCAGCATGATCTTTTAAAGAAGGCTCAGCTTTGGCTAGTTCAATCGTATTCATGATTTTTTCATGTAATAGCTTCATCGACAGCCCCTGATTAAGACGAGTTTTTCGTCCTAATAAATCGAGCGCTTGAATGCCAAATGTTCCTTCATGAATCGGGTTGAGTCGATTGTCCCGATAAAACTGTTCAACATTATATTCACGGGTATAACCGTAGCCGCCATGAACTTGAATGGCTAAATCATTTGCCACCAGCCCCCATTCAGAAGACCAGCTTTTCACCACTGGTGTTAATAGATCAAGTAATTGATGGGCTTGGTTGCGCTGCTCGGCATCTTCAAGCGAGTGAATATCATCGGTTAATCGAGCTGCATATAGGCACAGTGCTAATGCGCCTGAGACATATGCTTTTTGCGCCAAGAGCATACGGCGTACATCTGCATGTTGAATGAGCGGGATTTGTGGAGAACTTGGATTGCGTTCACTACGAGAGCGACCTTGTACTCGTGTTTTTGCATAATCTAAAGCATGAAGATAACCTGTATATCCTAATGCTGCTGCCCCAAGTCCAACCGAAATTCGGGCTTCATTCATCATATGGAACATATAGGCCAGCCCTTTACCAGCTTCGCCGACTAGTTCACCAATTGCGCCTGCTTCTCCTTCGGGTGTGAAACGACCTTCCCCAAAATTCAGCACACAATTCACTGTTCCCCGATAACCCATCTTGTGGTTAATTCCAGCTAATACCACATCATTGCGTTCACTTGGCTGTCCATTTTCATCGAGTAATTTGCGCGGTACGGTAAACAGAGAAATGCCTTGCACACCTGCTGGTAATTGTCCATTTTCATCTGGAATTTTTGCCAGAACCAAATGAACAATATTGTCAGAAATATCGTGCTCGCCGCCTGAAATCCACATTTTGTTTCCAAACAAACGATAACGACCATCTTTTGTTTTAATCGCACGTGTACGAATATCAGCCAGACTTGAACCTGCTTGCGGCTCCGATAAACACATCGTTCCGAAACATTTGCCTTCTATCATGGCGTTGACATAGGGTTTAACTTTTTCAGGTTCACCATGAGCCATTAATAAATTTGCATTACCAATGGTTAAAAAGGCATAGCCCGCTGTTCCTGAATTGGCACCGAGTAGATATGCCATACCTGCACGCTCAATGGTATTGGGTAAGTTCATCCCATTCCAATCTGACGGAAACGCTGCACTCATCAAACCTGCATCAGCAAAGGCCTTAAGCGCTACCCCGACTTCAGGGTTGACAGTTACACGTTCGCCATCAAAAACAGGTTCGTTACTGTCATTTTTTTTATTATGAGGAGCAAATAAATCGGTTGCCAAAGCCTCGTAAACGTTTAAAACAGACGTATATTCAAAACGGTCCTGTCCTGCAAAAGAATCACGTTGACTAAGTTCTTCGACTTTTAGCCAGTCGAATAGCAAAAAATCGACATCACGGCGAGAGAGAATTAATTCATTGCTCATGGTTTATTCCTATACATTTACAAGCGTAAGCCACTCGGCCACAAGTGCCGGTTTTGCCTGATCTTCGATTTCAATCGTGACTTCCATGATCAACTGATAACTTCCCTCATTTTTTTGGGAAACATTTTTTAAGTGAAAATTTCCACGCACCCGCTTACCGCTATGTACAGGACTAATAAAATGCAAATTATTGATGCCATAATTCACGCCAGATTTCTGCCCCTGGACAGTCGGCAAGACTTGAGCGGCCATCGCTGAAAGTAAAGAGAGTGTTAAAAAACCGTGGGCAATCGTGCCACCAAAAGGTGTCTGACGAGCAGCTTCTTCATCCACATGAATAAATTGATGATCTTGTGTGACATCCGCAAAGGTATTAATCATGTTTTGATCAATGGTCATCCATTGCGAGCTACCTAATTCTTGACCTTGCAACTCAACCAGTTGGTCGATGCTTAATGTATTTTTTGTCAAAATTACTCTCCTGCCATTAATGAAGCTTTTTTCAGCTCAAGCTCACCTTGAGCGCCTCCTCTGACAGGCACAAACTCACCTGTTCGGTCTGCAACATCAGCTAAACGTTGTGCTAAAACATGCGGAACCTGTTCATCCGTACCTAAATAAATTCCTTGAGTAAGGGTAATGTGGGCAGCTTCAAAACTACCTGCGCCCGCACAAAGAATCATACGAGTCGGTGCATCTTCGCTAACCAAAGTCGCGATTGCAGGACTGACCGCACTTGGAGCAAGAGCTTTAAGGGCTTCTTCGGGTAATAATCCTTCAAGCATACGAGTTGCTGCTGTTGGTGCTAGACAATTTACCCGAACATTAAATTTTTCACCTTCTAAAGCCAGTGTCTGCATGAGTCCAACCAATGCCATTTTTGCAGCACTGTAGTTGGACTGCCCAAAGTTGCCATATAGACCAGATGATGAAGTCGTCATAACAATACGACCATATTTTTGCTCGCGCATGATATCCCATACCGCTTTTGTGCAATTTACTGCCCCCATTAAGTGGACATCAATCACGGTACGAAAGTCATCTAGTGACATTTTGCTAAAAGTTTTATCTCGAAGAATTCCAGCGTTATTAATTAAAATATCTACACGTCCCCAACGGGCAATGGTTTCATCTACCATCTGTTGAACTTGTTCAATATCAGTGACTGAAGCACCATTTGCCATCGCCTCGCCACCAGCCGCAATAATTTCATCCACGACTTTTTGGGCCGCCATGGTTGAGCCACCTTTTCCGTTTACATCGCTACCAAGATCATTCACGACCACTTTTGCACCCAAACGTGCCAGTAACAATGCATGTTCCCGCCCTAGACCTGCGCCTGCACCTGTAACAATAGCCACTCGATTGCTTAAATTAATTGTCATGATTTTTTTCCTAAACATATGAATAAGATGTATTTAATAAATGTTTTAATAAGCTGTTACGCCGCCATCAATTGCAATGGCTTGACCTGTGAGATATGAGTTTTCTTTGGCACACATCATCAGCATCATTGCCACCACTTCGCTTGGATGGCCAAGACGCTTCATTGGCGAGGCCTGCGCTAAAAAGTCTTGTTTCTCTTTGAGTTCACTGTCGACCACCATCGGGGTGGTTGTATAAAATGGACAAATTGCATTAACTCGAATGCCTTTATTTGCATATTCAATCGCTGCTGTTTTGGTTAATCCCACCACAGCATGCTTTGCCGCAGAATAGGCAGCCAATTTGGGAGCCGCACCTAAACCTGCAACAGAAGCAACATTCAGAATAATGCCACCACCTTGTTGCAACATCTGACGAATTTGATGCTTCATTCCAAAGAACACACCTTTGGCATTGACGGCAAAACTCAAATCTAGATCTCCTTCATCGGTATCAATAAAGCTTTTCATAGGCGGACTCATACCTGCATTATTGACCCCGACATCGACTCTACCAAACTGAGTAACTGCACTTTGCACCAAAGCCTGTACATCTGCTTCACAGCTGACATCACACACTTGCGCAACCACCTCTACTCCTGCTTGGCGTAGCGGTTCAACTACAGTATTTAACCCTTCAATATTCAAGTCACCCAACACTAATTTTGCACCATACTTTGCCAGTTGCTCTGCTAGCAATGCACCAAATCCACTCGCCGCACCTGTGATTAAGACCACTTGACCTGAATAATGTTCGTACATTGCTATTCCTCCCTAAATAGTTAAACCGCCATCAACCACAATACATTCACCATTGGTGTAACTCGCAGCATCTGACACTAAATAAAGTACAGTTCCAGCCATTTCACGTGGTTCTGCGTGACGGCGTAATGGAATTGTGTCCATCCAACTTTTATAAATATCTTCATTTTCAAATAGTGCCGAAGCAAATTTGGTCTTGGTAAGACCCGGCAATAAAGCATTCACTCGAATGCCCAATGGTCCACATTCTTTTGCAAAGGCTTTGGTCATATTCACCACCGCAGCTTTGGTAATAGAATAAATACCTTGTCGATCTCCAGGTTGCAGGGCATTTACAGATGCGGTATTAACAATTGCACCGTCACCCTGTTCTTTCATTAATTTACCTGCCTCAACAGACATGAAGAAATATCCACGAATGTTGACTTCAACCGTTTTGTTATATGCAGCAATATCCGTATCAAGAATATGACCAAAATAAGGGTTGGCAGCTGCATTATTGACTAAAATATCTAAACGACCGTGTTCTTTACGAATATATTCAAAAATTTCTGCAATATCTTCTAACTTACCCACATGGCAAGCAAAAGCCTCCGCCTTTCCATTTGCTGCAATAATTTCATTAGCAACACGTTGGCAATCTTCAACTTTCCGACTAGAGACAATTACATGTGCACCTTGTTCAGCTAAAAGTTTGGCAATTTCCTCGCCAATGCCGCGACTTGCACCTGTAACTAAGGCTATTTTTCCAGTCAAATCAAATAAATGTGTTGCCATATCACTTCCTTATGTTCATAGGTTTTATAAAAATTAGTTATAATCAACGCTTTCTAAATGTGGTTAACACAAGCGCTATATTCAAAATTCACGGTTTTAATCACTCTATTTCTTACGCTATTTCCTGACCATATCTAACTTGTTACAATGAATAAAATGAATTGTTTGAATAACAAACTATGAATGAAATGAATAATAATATTGCCTCTCTTGCCCGTATTGACCTGAATTTATTTCGTGTATTTGTGGCAATTTATAAAGAAAAAAATCTAACACGGGCCAGTGAACAACTTTTTCTAAGTCAACCTGCTGTTAGCCATGCTTTGGCACGTTTACGTGATCATTTTAATGATCCATTATTTATTCGAGATGGACACGGTGTTGTTCCATCACCTTTAGCCAAACGTTTATGGCCTAAAATTGAACAGTCATTACAACTTATGCATCAAGCAATTCAAAGCACGCATGATTTTGTGCCAGCACGAGATTTAAAGCATCTCACAATTGCTATGAATGATGAGTATGAAGGAATTTTTTTACCCTCTATTATTCAGCACTTAACTCAATTTAATCCTAATTTGCAGTTAAATAGCGTACGCATTGATCGTAAAAACTTAAGACATGAGCTTTCTACAGGGAAAATCGATTTTGCGATTGATGTTCAACATTCGGTTGAAGATAGCATTGGTTATGAATGCCTTACTAAAGATCAATTTGTAGTAATAAGTCGTAAGCAGCATCCCCTATTATCCAAAACGAACCTAACCAAAGAAATTTATTTAGAAGCTAAGCACATTACAGTGTCCTCTCGTCCTACAGGTCGTGTTTTTGAAGATTTTTTCTTATCTAAACAAGGTATCAAAAGAACAATTAGTTTCCGCTGCCAACAATATGAAACGGCAATCCGATTAATTACACAAATGGACCATTTACTCACGATTCCTCAATGTCAAATTGCTCACTTTAAAGATAATTACCCTCAAATTAAGGTGCATCCGCTACCGATAGATATTGTTGGATATCAAATGAATTTATATTGGGATCAGCAAAAGTCCCATGAACACCAAATTGTATGGTGTAAGAGCCAAATATTGCAGCTTATGAATAGTTTATAAAATAGTAAATTTATGACAGTAAAATTCTATTTCGCTTGCACTGCTCATATTTTTATGTATGATTGAGTAATCACTCAATTAATATTTTTGTATATGGCTCGTCCTCGTAGTGAAGATAAACGTAATGCAATTTTAAGTGCTGCTATTGAAACATTAGCAGAGCTTGGCGAACGTGCGTCTACCTCAAAAATTGCCAAAGTTGCTGGCGTGGCAGAAGGTACGTTATTTACCTATTTTAGTAATAAAGAAGAGCTGCTGAATCAGTTATATCTTTCACTAAAGGCTGAGTTACGTCAGGTGATGATGCATGGTTACCCGACTAACGCTGACCTGCAAACACAAATGTCACATATCTGGCGAAGCTATTTGGACTGGAGTCTAGAAGCTCCCCTTAAACGAAAAGTGATGGCGCAGCTTTCAACCTCGGAACAAATTACCGAGCAAAGCAAACAAATTGGCATGCAAACCTTTTGTGATCTGACTCAAAACATTCAAGAGTGTATTAATGATGGCAAATTAAGAGATTATCCGCCGTTATTTATTGCTTCAATTTTAGGTGCGCTTGCTGAAGTTACACTCAATTTTATTGCCCAAGACCCTTCTCAAACCGAGCGTTATCGCAAATCTGGTTTTGAAGCGTTTTGGCATGCAGTTTCAATATAGATAAAAGTAAGGATGCGCGGCATCCTTATTTTTGAATAAATTAATGAGTGAGTAAATACTCATTCAAATAAATCTAAATGAGCACTTAGCCCAAGTTCTTATTTGTACATATAGGTTTGTTCCAATAAGGAAAAACAAAATGACTATTTCAAACACAACAGCCTTGCCTGCACCCTTAATGCCATCTCAGCAACATAATGGCAAATTTAGAAATACGCGTCCGAACCAACATCAGCCTTCTTTTGGCAAAACGCTTCAACTTATGTGGAAGTTTCTATTTAACAAACCAAAAGACACAGTTCCAAACAAAGCAATTCCTGTTTTAAGTTTGTCAAAAGAACAGCTTTTAAGTGCGCCTGACCGCTCTCTATTTCGTTTGGGCCACTCAACCATTTTGTTAAAACTTCAAAATGAGTTTTGGTTAACCGACCCTGTTTTTTCAGAGCGTGCCTCACCTTTTCAATGGCTTGGACCAAAACGTTTCCATCAGCCCCCAATTAGCATTGCCGAATTACCACCCATCAAAGGCGTAATTTTGTCGCATAACCACTACGACCACCTCGACTACCATGCAGTCATGCAACTTCAAGATAAGGTTGAGCATTTCTTAACACCGCTTGGTGTGGGTGACACTCTCATTAAATGGGGAATTCCAGCAGAAAAGGTTCAGCAGCTCGACTGGTGGGGTACCACACAGGTAGATGGACTAAAATTGGTGGCTACCCCTGCTCATCATTTTTCAGGCCGTGGTATGGGTGATAGCAATGCGACACTTTGGGCATCGTGGGTGGTTATTGATAATGACTTGCGGGTATTTTTCAGTGGAGATACGGGCTATTTTGACGGGTTTAAAGAGATTGGACATCGTTATGGCCCTTTCGATCTGACCATGTTAGAAACTGGCGCTTACGACCCCGAATGGCCCGATGTTCACATGCAGCCAGAGCAAACTTTACAAGCGCATATCGATTTAAAAGGTCGTCATTTGTTGCCTGTGCACAATGGGACTTTTGATTTGGCACTTCACGCTTGGGATGACCCGTTTGAACGTATCGTCGCTTTGGCTCAACAAAATAATTTAGCGATTAGCACACCGCAAATGGGTGAATTATTGAACTTAGAGGAACCAAATATTGAAAATTATTGGTGGCGTTCGTAAGTTTGAAAAAATTATTTGGAGAGTAAAAAAATGCTTTTGCTCTCCAATCTTTAAATTTTAACTTGTTTTATGTGCTTTCCAAGGAAACTTAATTGTGCACAAAACAAAAACCAGAAATAAAAATTGCGAAATATACATATAGTTGAGCAAGTCTCGCCCTACTTTTAATGTAATCCAAGTGTTGTGAATGACATCACTAAATATAATAAGAAAAGTTAGAATTAAGCCGATACGAGGTCTATAAAATAGAAGAATTGCTGCAAGTGGATCAATAAACGTTAAAGATGTCCAATAAATACAAGTAAATAAAGGCGCATTGTTATAGTCCCAAAACAAACCATGCATCAAAACTGTTTGTAAATGGTTGAACCCTGCACCGATAAGGCAAAGTGCATAAATACATCTAATAATAAATTCAGTTTTCAAAACAACTCTCTTATTCATTCATCATGCTATGTAAAAAATATTTTTATTCAGATAAAGCTATTCAATATTTTAAGTAAAACAATCTACGTAAATATAATTTAAAAGACTCTATAAATAAATGATAAATGCCTATCCCATTTCATCTATCTTACTTATAAGTCGTGAACTATTTGATTAAACACCTATTAGACATTCATACGATTAAAAGAACTCAATAAAATATTTTTTATAAAATATTAAAATCTTTTTATTTAATAAAATTTAAATTATTCAATTAGATATATTCAAAATTAATACTTTTAAATAGCCTTTTTAAAACTAGGACTAACTTTATCCTAGTTTTATTGTTGACTTAAAACGCAGACTACATTAGTCTGTGTTTATAGTTGATCAATTATGAAATTAAATGGCTTATATCACTAGTAGCGTCGAGTATGCGATTCACTGTCTTCTTTTTCTTGTGAACAATGAAGATAAACCTTTGAGTAGTAAGGATCTTGCCGAATTACAAGGAGTCTCTCCGAGTTTTATGGCCAAGATTTTTCCTAAACTTGAAAAGGCAGGACTTGTGGTTGCACAAGAAGGTGTGCGCGGCGGCTATTTACTGGCTCAATCTGCTCACGAAATCAGCTTTTTAGATATCGTGAATGCAATTGAGGGTGAAAAACCGCTTTTTGAGTGCCAAGAAGTGCGTGGTAAATGTGCAGTTTTTAACAATGCCCCACCAGATTGGGCAACCAGTGGTGTGTGTGCAGTACATGCTGTCATGCTACAAGCCGAAAAAGCTATGCGAGACGCATTAGGTGCTCATACACTTGGCGATATTGCAGACCGTTTTGGCCGTTATGCACCCGACGTATTTTTTAGTGATGTAAATGGTTGGATCAACGAGCGCATTGAAGGAAGAACAGCAAAAATGCGGAAAAGTAAAATATCGCGGGATACTCCCGACTAATGAGCTAATAATCCTCAAATACTAAAGTAAAACATCCCTAATCCGTTTTAAACGCCTTCTCAGATTTTTTCGGACAATCAGAGAATGGATTCGCTCACCCTAAATTTTGTGATGAGCTGGAACGTGTTGTCCGAAAAATCTATCAAAAGGATAATCCAATGAGTAAGCGTATTATTATTGCTGGTTCTGGCTTTGCAGGTTTATGGGCTGCACTCGCGGCACAAAGAGCAATTCACTTAGCATCGCAAGAACAAAACATTGAAGTGATGATGGTTTCCCCTAGCCCAAATGTCGGGATTCGTCCTCGTCTTTATGAAGCCGTGCTTGAAAACATGAACCCTGATATTTCAGAGTTATTAACCGTGGTTGGGGTTAAATTTCTGGCAGGTTGGGTAAATAAAATTGATGTCGGCCAACAAACTATCGAAGTTGCAACCACCGATGGTAACAAGCAAAACTTAAGCTATGACCGTTTTGTTCTAGCAACCGGAAGTACGACTTTTATGCCCCCTATACCGGGTCTAAAAGAATATGGATTTAGCGTAAATACATTAGAAGATGCTGAAAAACTAGATCATCATCTTAAAAACTTAGCCACTAAACCTGCAAATGCAGCTCGTAATACTGTAGTCGTTGCTGGTGGTGGTCTTACTGGGTTAGAAACTGTGACCGAAATGCCTGAACGTTTGCGTAGCATTTTAGGTGAAACTGATGTCCGTGTGGTTTTGGTTGATTCCTCAACAGAAATTGGTGCAGCAATGGGCGACCAAGCTGCGACTGTTATTCGAGAAGCCCTTAACGAACTCGGTGTTGAAGGTAAAGCTGGGCTAAGAGTTAATGCGCTAGATGCCACTGGCGTAACGCTTTCTAACGGCGAAAAAATTGAAACAGAGACCGTGATTTGGACTGCCGGTATGCGGGCTAATCCACTCACCTCTCAAATTGCTGGTGAAAAAGATAATTTAGGACGTTTGATTGGGGATACTTATTTACATGCACCTGAAGCAAAAAACATTTTTGTGACTGGCGATACTGTAAAAGTTCCAACCGATGATTTAGGCAATTTTAATGTGATGTCGTGTCAGCATGCTATGAGCTTAGGCCGTGTGGCGGGTTACAACGCTGCGGCAGAATTGGTTGATTTACCACTTCATCCATACAGCCAACCAAAGTATGTCACTTGTGTTGACTTAGGTCCTTGGGGCGCACTTTATACTGAAGGTTGGGATCGACAAGTTCAATTTGTGCGTGAAGAAGCGAAAAAAATTAAACAGGAAATTAATACTGTTTGGATTTATCCACCAGTTGCAGACCGTGAAGCAGTTTTTGCAATAGCAAACCCTGATTTTGTGATTGTTCCTTAAGCTTAATTTTTTACACCAATCCATTTATTTAAAACCCTAAAAGCAAGCCCATCGCTGTTTTGCTTTTAGGGTTTATATTTGAATCATTAAATTATGACTTTTCTAGCTCTTCTATTATCGCTAAAGCTGTCTTTTTAGCTGAAAACGGGTTTTGCCCCGTAATTAACTTACCGTCTTGAACGACATACGGTGCAAAAGGAATAAAAGCCTTTTCATAACGAGCACCATATTCTTTCGCTAACTCTTCGGCATTATATGGCACTTTTTTTGCCACCCCTGCCAAAACTTCTTCACTCCATGCAAAGCCTGTTAACTTTTTGCCTTTTATAAGTCGTTCGTCATTGGAAAGTCTGACATTGAGCAAGCCACAGTAGCCATGACAAACACTCGAAACAATACCGCCTTTTTCATAAATATTTTTGGTGATTTCTTGCAGTTCAGGGTTATCTAAAAAATCCCACATAACACCGTGACCACCCGTATAGTAGATCACATCATAATCTTGCCAATTAATATCGGAAGGCTTAAAAGTATTTGCCAGCAGCGTAATAAAAGCTTGATCTTTTTCTCGGTCTTTAACTGATTTATCTGCCATTAAAGGCACAAGCGATTTTGGTTCAATTGGAGTTTTTCCACCATTTGGGCTGACAATATCTTGCACATAACCTTGCTTTTCAAACTCATCATAAGCATGAGTGAGTTCGCCTAACCACAGCCCTGTTGGTTCATCGAAATTCTTATAGCGTGAAACATTGGTCACGACATGTAATATGCATTTAGACATTTTCTCACCTCATTCTTCATATTTATAATTCTATCTTTTATCTATCACAACATAGAAAGCTGTTACTGAAAGTGTGCGCTTAGTAAAGTTATGAACCTTGCTTTTACATTACTATAAGTCTAAAGTTAACTTTAATGTCAATAGAGTATGTGGCTATGAATATTAGCGAGTTATCAAAACTAAGTGGTTTAAGTACCCCTACAATTCGTTATTATGAGCAAATCAAACTCTTGCCTAAAGCAAAAAGAAAATCGAATGGCTACCGTGAATATACTGATAATGATTTGAAACAACTTTCTTTAATTCAGCAAGCTCAGCAAGTCGGGTTTTCTTTAGCAGAAATTAAATCATTTTTACCGTCAAAGGTAACTACTTGGAACCATGACGCACTCATCCAAACACTTGAATCTAAAATTCAGGAAATAGAGCTTTTAGAACAGAAGCTAAAAGTCAGTAAGCAAAACTTACGTACTATGGTTGAAGCAATTAATAACAAACCCGATGAAATTACCTGTGAAGAAAATGCCGAACGTCTCATGAATCTCTATTACGATAAATCAAAAACTCCCTAATTCCTTAAAGGTATATTGACCTTAAAGTGTGCTTTAAACATACGATTGATTACAGGTGATAAATGAGGACCTGTCATGTTTAAAGTGTGGAACTTTCAACGTTGTTTAAGCATTATTTTTGCCATTCTTTTATCTACAAATGCGGTTTATGCCGCAGGTTCAGATAAAGCTCAAAGCCCTGCAAAAATAAATGGAAAAATTTTAGTCGTCATGACTAATCACTCGGCTTACCCTTCTCGTTCGGATAAAACAGGGCTGTGGTTGACTGAACTCACCCATTTTTATGATGTTGCATCAGCTGCTGGCTATGAAATGGATTTTGTAAGTCCTTTAGGCGGTCAAGTGCCGTTAGATGAGCGTAGTTTAAAGTCTATTTACTTAGACAAATCCGCTCGTCAGCATTTAGCTGACCCAGCATTTATGCAGAAGTTGAAAACGACATTGGCTCCGAACACGATTAATCCTACCCAGTACAAAGCCATTTACTATACGGGTGGACACGGTACCATGTGGGATTTCCCAAACAATAAAGCTTTGCAAAACATTAGCGAACAGATCTATCGCCAAGGTGGGGTTGTTTCAGCGGTCTGTCATGGCGTAGGTGGTTTATTACCTCTACAGAATGAAAATGGTAAACCACTAATTGCGGGTAGAACTGTTACTAGTTTTGCAAATATTGAAGAAACTTTATCTGGTATTAAGTCTCAAGTTCCATTTTCTTTACAAAACGGACTCATTGAACGTGGAGCAAACTACAAACAAGCATTTATTCCGTTTACCTCATATGTGGTTTCAGACGACAGAATTATTACTGGACAAAACCCGCAGTCGAGTAAAGAAATTGCAGAAGCAGTCGTTAAGCGTTTAAGCAGCATTCAATAAATTGATAAAATATTCATATTAAAAAGCCAATTACAGATTAACTCTCTAATTGGCTTTTCTTTTAAGTAATAACCAGTGGACCAGAACCCGGCAGCTCAGTCACTAGCTTATAACCGATCAGTTTTGCAGGTGTATATGTACCGCCCTTAACGGTGTTTTTGAGTAAATAATTCACCACAGTCAGTGAGCCATTTACGGTAAGGCTATAAGCGTTTTCCGTTTGGATGCGAGCAGTTTTGATTTCCCCACGTGAATTTCTTGCTTCTCCCCAAACATAGGTGGGTACTTTCGCGCGGAGTTCCTCATTTGGTCCAACAATCGTTTTTTCAATACGTGATTTAATAAACTTTTGCACGGCATTGAGTTTTAATACAGGGCGGAAGCAGTTCATCATTTTCGCACCAAAAATCATTTTGGGAGGCGCAGGAACAAATACTTCAATGTTTGGAATACCCGTTGTATAAAACGCTGTAGATACATCTCCCCACGGAACGCTCATAGCACTTTTTTTACCATCACCGAAATCGATAGTACGGACATAATGTGCTAATGGAACAGTGGTAATTTTTCCATTTTTACGAATTTTGCCGCCTTCGGCCATACCTTCTGTACTTGTTTTTGCAGTACCCGGTGAAAGCCCTGTTTTTGAATCAAAACCAAGCGCCAAATGGGTCGCATCTGGCAGAGCTTCTTTGAGCGCAGCGGCAACGCAATCTGTCGGAATCACATCAAAACCAACACCTGGACAAAGCACAACATCGGCTTTTTCGGCTTGGCTGTTAAGTGACTGTGCCAACTCAAATACTGAGATTTCGCCCGTAATATCTAGATAGTGAGCACCTGCCTTTATACAAGCTTCCATCATGGGTTTCGATGTCGCGGAAAATGGCCCTGCACAGTGCATGACCAGTTTAAAGCCTTGGAGTTGTTCACTTACCGCATCCACGTTATCTAGCCCAAAAGCCTTATAACCAAGCCCCAACTCTTGAGCAAGTGCTTCAACCTTAGCTTTGTTACGACCAGCCAAAGTTGGTTTTAGACCTAGGCGTACAGCTTCACGAGCGATTAACTCGCCCGTGTAGCCATTTGCTCCATAAATTATCCAGTTTGAATCGTTAGGATTTGTCATAACACAACTCACTTATTAAGAAGCAAATGAATAGTCACGCATGCCTTTTTTGTATTGACGAGTACGGCATGACATAGCTGATTGTTGCAAAATTAAAGCCCAAGCTGGTGAAATATTTGGTTTTGTTTTTTTACCTGCGCTTAAATTACGTAACTGGAATTTGACCACAGCCATATTGGCAAGTGAAGCAAGTGTTTTGTTCTTCCAAGTAATTGGTTTTAACTCAGGAGTAAGATTCTGGCCTTGTTTCCAAGCATTTGGCAAATTAGGTTCAATGGCTAAAGCTGTGGCAATACCGACCATATCTACACCACTTTCAATTACTTTTTCTGCCACTTGTTTACGGCGTATCCCACCTGTCACCATAACAGGCATTTTGGCAACTTTACGAATCTCTTGTGCAAACTCTAAAAAGTAAGCTTCACGGGCAAGTGTACGACCATCACGTGCTTGACCTTGCATTGCAGGCGCTTCATAGCTACCGCCTGAAAGTTCAACCAAATCAACTGCATGCTCATTTAACATTTTAACCACTTGTTGGGCATCTTCAGCGCTAAACCCACCA
This sequence comes from Acinetobacter sp. EKM10A, assembly GCF_011075215.1. NCBI lineage: Bacteria > Pseudomonadati > Pseudomonadota > Gammaproteobacteria > Moraxellales > Moraxellaceae > Acinetobacter > Acinetobacter sp. EKM10A. The sequence continues at coordinate 34,344 of NZ_JAALLK010000022.1, forward strand.
CGTTGGAAATCGGCTGAATTTAGTTTCACTGCAACAGTAAACTGAGGCGAAACCACTTTACGAACAGCTTCAACAATCTCAATTAAAATGCGAGCGCGGTTTTCTAAAGAACCACCCCATTGATCTTGGCGTTTATTGCTCAGTGGAGAAAGAAACTGGCTTAATAAATAACCATGCGCAGCATGAATTTCTACACCAGTAAACCCAGCTTTTTCACCTAAACGCGCCGTGTTTGCAAAACGCTGAATCACCTCTGCAATCATAGATTCCGTCATTTCGATTGGCGTGTTAAAGCGATTTGACATTTTGCCAAGATCAAGTGAAATAGCGGATGGTGCCCACGTCTGCTGACCAAGATTGGCTTGCATTTGGCGACCCGGATGGTTAATTTGAAGCCACATCTGAGCGCCTTTTGAGCGCCCAATTTGTGCCCATTTTTTAAAAGTATCCAGATGCTTTTCATCTTCAAGCACTACGCCGCCCGGTCCAGTCATCGCTCGGCGGTCTACCATTACATTTCCGGTAATGATTAAACCTACGCCACCATTTGCCCAAGCCTGATATAAACGCATTAATTCTTCTGATGGTGCATGGTTTAAATCAGCCATATTTTCTTCCATTGCTGCTTTAGCAATACGGTTAGGAACATATGAGCCATTTGGGAATACTAATTTTTCGAACACTTTCATTGGAATGACCTCATTCAGTATGGCTTTACTTTAAGATTAAAGCTAACTTTAATGTCAATACCTTTTATTATTCCTATATTTATTACTTTCAATTTCAGTAATTTATAAATAAAAAAGAGGCACTTAACGCCTCTTTTTTAAAGTTTGAATGTTTTTAATTATTCACGAATAAAGGCCAATAAATCAGCATTAATCACTTCATGGTTTACAGTTAACATGCCGTGAGAAAAACCTGGATAGATTTTGAGTTGGCTATTTTGAAGTAATTCAGCAGATTTTACGCCAGAAGTTTTATACGGCACGATCTGGTCGTCGTCACCATGTAATACCAAAACAGGAACCGTGATTTTCTTTAAATCTTCGGTGAAGTCAGTTTGTGAGAATGCCACAATACCATCGTAATGTGCTTTTGCACTACCCGTCATACCCTGACGCCACCAGTTCGAAATGATACCTTCAGATGGTTTCGCATCAGGGCGGTTAAAACCATAGAATGGACCAGATGGCAGGTCACGGAAAAATTGCGCACGGTTTGTGAGTACTTGATTTTGAAGGTCATCAAAAACTTCTTTTGGTAAACCTTCAGGATTATTTTCAGTTTGAACCATGAGTGGCGGTACTGCACTGACAAGTACAGCTTTTGCAACGTTTTCCTGACCATGACGTGCAATATAGCGGACTACCTCGCCACCACCGGTTGAGTGTCCAATATGAATTGCATTTTTAATGTTCAGATGTTTAACCACTTCTGCAACATCATCTGCATAATGTTCCATATCGTGACCATCCCACACTTGACTTGAACGTCCATGACCGCGTCTGTCATGAGCGACTACACGATAACCTTGCTCTAAAAAGAAAAGTAATTGTGTATCCCAATCATCTGAACTCAAAGGCCAACCATGATGAAAAAATAAAACTTGGGCATCGCGTGGCCCCCAGTCTTTATAGAAAATGTCTACGCCATCTTTTGTGGTTACATATCCCATCTTTGTACTCCTGCTGAAAATCTGCTTCTAGATTCGTTATAAAGGTATGAATGTTTATCGTAAGATTAAAGTTAGCTTTAAGGTCAATAGTCTCAATCTTATTGTTAAAATAAAATTTATATGAAGACTCTACTGTACTCTGTATCTTTTTAATCTTTAATTGTTTTTTATTTTATTTCTTTTAAATGTCAAAGACTTTACAGCTAGAAATTAAAGCCTTGACTTTAAAGTGAACTTTAACCTTATAGTGCCGACATTGGCTATAAATTAACACGTCTTGATAAAGGCAACCGTAGCTACTTGGTCAGTTAATGTTAAAGGTAAACACTCATGAATATAAAACAACAATTTACTGAGGTTGAATTTGGGCAACAAAAAGTCAAAGTACCTAAAGGAGGCTACTATGACCGTTTTAGAATGCATCCAGATCTAGATGAAATTGCCCAAGATCCAGCTGCTGGCAATATCGATTTTTTCCGTCATATTCCTAAAAAAATTGTGGAGTCACGTGTTGGTCCTGTTTGGGCGCCGAACTTTTATTATCGTAGTGCAAATGTTCAGCTATTAATGCTTGCTCCCATTAAATATATTAAGGCAAAACTTCCCGATGCTTTAACGCCCTTACAACCATTTCCGGGTTATGGGTTAGTCGCGGTCACTTTTTTCTCTTATTCGGTTTGTGACAATGATCCCTATAACGAAGTGTCGATTGCGATTGTTGTACGCAAACCTAAGGCTCGTGGGCCTCACATCGCAGAGTTAATGAAATCGATGCGTCAACGCCACTTTCATGCACATGTTTTAGCTTTGCCTGTAGATACAGAAATTGCTAGAGTCCGTGGTGTATATGGTTACCAGTTACCAAAATGGTTAACAAAAATTGATATCGGTATTAGTTCAAAAGAGGTTCAAGCCAAAATTTTCGATGTTAATGGAAAATTGGATTTAAGTTTAAAATCTGCTGTTCCTACTTTAAAACGTGTCGATTCTGAAACACATATTAATAAAGCAACCATGCTACATATAGTCGATGGGAAATGGCATCAAACAGATGTTCAATCAAACGTTCTTTCTTTTGCGCAAAAGCTTTTTCCAAAGAAAGTACAATTTGTGAAAAATGAAGACCCTTTGACAAAGTTGCTAAATGAACTTGGCGCTTCAAAAATTCTCCGCTTGGATGTTATTCAAGATGCCCAAGCATTCCTTAATTTGCCTACTCCGTTATAAATCTATTCTTCGAGATATAAAAAGAGACCAACTCGTGGTCTCTTTTTATTTTTTAGATCGCTTCTTTAGTCATCTCACCATTCACCAGTCTTAAAATCTGCAACGGATTACTGTCTTTTAAGGCTTCCG
>NZ_JAALLK010000023.1:0-36190 GCF_011075215.1 Acinetobacter sp. EKM10A
GCTTTAGTCCGTTGGATTTTTAATTTTATAGATAAACAGGAAGGTAAAACGATCGTTGAAGTGATCAAAGAGTTTAAAAAAGCCAGAAAAGACATTGAAAACAGTTAATACCGCCTTCGGGCGGTTTTTTACATCTAAAGGAAAGTGAAATGAATATCGAACAATATCTTGAAGAACTCATAAAACGTGAAGGTGGTTATGTAAATAACCCTGCGGATCGTGGCGGCGCAACCAAATACGGTATTACTGAAGCAGTTGCTCGAGCAAACGGATATAAAGGGAACATGAAGGATTTGCCGCTTGATGTCGCCAAGTCTATTTATCGCAAAAACTATTGGACAGCTCCGCGTTTTGACCAGGTGAATGCCGTTTCTTCTGCAGTAGCTGAAGAGCTTTTAGATACTGGTGTTAATTGCGGTACCGGATTTGCAAAACCACTTTTACAACGCGCTTTGAATCTTTTAAATAACCAAGGAAAAGCAGGTTGGCCAGATCTCGCAGTAGATGGAATTTACGGCCCAGCAACTCTAAACGCACTTAAGATTTATCTGGCCAAGCGTAGCAAAGAAGGTGAGAAAGTCCTGGTGCGAGTGCTAAATATCATGCAAGGGCAGCGCTATATCGAAATCTGTGAACGTAATCCAAGTCAGGAACAGTTTTTTTATGGCTGGATTGCTAACCGGATCTCGTAGTATGAAAGTATTTCATTGTGAGCGGTCTAAGTTTGCTTTGGTACTAACTACGTTGTGCATTTTATTATCAGGATGCACAGCTCATACGATCAATAGCAAGGTGAATGTAGGAATTTGTGTAAAAGCCCTCTAAGGAGAGCTTTTACAATTTATGCATTTTTGATATTGCTTAACTGATTATTTTTACTAAAATAAATACATATTAAAATAGCAATTAATATTACTCCGGATGCTGAAAAACGGCTTAAGTCTAATCCCCCAGCGGAAAGGGGCTTATCTAGAAAGTCTCCAACCACAGCACCCAAAGGACGAGTTAAAATAAAAGTACTCCAGAATAAAAATGTTCTTGAAACAGAGGTGAATTTATATAAAAACACTATCAATAAAATAAGTGCTGAGAAAAGAGCAATCCCCCCACTATAGCCTAATCCAATCGTATCTGCTGACCAGTCACCAAGAGCTGTACCCAAAGTTTGACTAAAGGTAATTGTTAACCAATAAAAGACTTCTGATTTAGGTTTATTAACGGTATGGGGGGAGACACTACCTTCAACTTTATACCAACCCAATAATGAGAAGATGACTAAGCCGAGGAGCAAGCTACTTCCTCCACTATAACCAATACCTAAAGATCGGGTGACAAAGTCTGCTAATGTTGTACCAACAGTTGTACTCGCAATAATGGTAAACCAATATAAATATGGTTTATAACTTTTTGCCTTAATTTGACAGATCAACAAGATAATAAAAACTATAGCAAAAATAAAAGTACTAGTTAAATACCCAAGTTTCAATGACATTGAAAAACTATCTCCGCCAGTTTCACCAAAAGTAGTTGCGAAGATTTTAGTAATCCAGAATAGAAGGGTAACCTGGGGGACTTTAGTTATATACTCACTCATTTCATGACTTGAATTATTCATCTAAGAGGCTCAAATGATAAATTTATCAAACAATAAGTTTTTAAAATTAAGATCAGCTTAAAGTTTTGTTTTAATAATATAGCTTTGTATTCATATTGGTTACTAAGCTCATTTTTTAATTTTTATTTAAGTTTTACTAGCTAAGATTCGAGTTTTTAATATTTAGTGGTTTGTTAAATGCTAGTAAATTTTTTAAAATTCAAAAGGATATGCAATAATATTACACTATTAAATTTTAATTTGCTTCTATCTATCTGGTTAGGTTTATTTCTAAATATAGGTTTTTTTAAAAAAATCCATCAACTTACACCTTATAATGGTATTAAGTCAGTTCTTTTCTTAGGGGCGACATTAGTTATTTTAATAGCGGCATATAATTTAATTTTTCAATTAATAAATTGGAAATGGACTGCCAAAATCTTTGCAATTTTATTGATATTTATTGGTGGCTTTAGCTCTTATTTTGTAAACACATTGGGTATCATTATTTCACCCGACCAAATTCAAAATATGGTGCAGACCGATGTTTCGGAAGTTACCGATCTAATCTCTTTACGCTTTGTTTTATGGACAGTTTTTTTTGTTATTTTGCCCATTTTTTTAATTACTCAAGTTAAATTTAAACAAGAAAAAGCATCACGGTTGTTATTGAAGAAAGTATTCTCACTGGTAGCTTCATTTGCAGTGGTCGGTGTTTTACTTTTTACTTACTATGTCGATTTCGCTGCAATATTTCGTGAGCATCGTGATTTAAAAGGGATGATTTCACCGCAAAATAGTATTTCATCGCTTATGTCTTACTATCATAAGAAGGCTCCGAAGAAAAATCTGCCTCTTGTGATATATGGACAAGATGCTCATCAAGTTCAGCAAGTACAAAAGAACCTCCCTAAGTTAATGATACTTGTTGTAGGTGAAACGGCACGTGCCGAAAGTTTCTCTCTAAATGGGTATGCAAAAAATACGAATCCGGAGCTTTCTAAACAAGATATTTTCAACTTTTCGCAAGTGAGCTCATGCGGTACGGCGACAGCTGTTTCTGTGCCATGTATGTTCTCGGGTATGCCACGTGTAGATTATGATGAGCAATTAGCTAGTCACCGCGAAGGTTTATTAGATATTGCAAAACGTGCGGGTTACCAAGTGACTTGGATTGATAATAACTCGGGTTGTAAAGGTGCATGTGATCGCGTTGAACAATACCAGATTCCAGAAAACTTAAAGAAAAAATGGTGTAAAGATGGCGAATGTTATGATGACATTCTCATTGACAGCTTAAAGCAGTATTTGGCTACTATTGCCAAAGATGATGATCGTCCGCGTTTGATTGTTCTGCATCAAGTGGGTAGTCATGGACCTGCATATTACAAGCGTGCACCTGAGGCATATCAACCTTTTAAACCGACTTGTGATACTAATGCGATACAGGGCTGTTCGCAAACTGAATTGCTAAATAGTTATGATAATACAATTGTATATACAGACCATGTATTAAGCCAAATGATTAATACTCTAAAAGAAATATCAAAGTATCAGACAGGTTTATGGTATTTATCTGATCATGGCGAATCAACCGGAGAACATGGTTTATATTTACATGGTTCACCTTATGCAATCGCACCGAGCCAACAAACACATGTACCAATGATTATGTGGTTCTCTGAAAGTTGGAAACAACATAATCTTGCTCAAGTGAATTGTTTAAGCCAACAAACTAAACAAAAGTTAAGTCAGGATAATTTATTCCCAAGTTTGTTAAGTTTGCTGGATGTAAAAACTAAGGTAGTAAATAACAAACTTGATATGTTGAGCCAATGTAAATAAATATATTTTTAATTTATATAAAACGAAGCAAAATAGACTTGTTTCGTTTTATAAAATGTATTGGTTCGTAATTAGCACACATTTTAAGATCCCTCTAAAATTATTTAATAAACCTTCGTCAGCTATGCATCAAACTTACAACAATATAATTATTCTTAAAACCCAAAGACCACCCAGATTCTTTATAGAAAGGTTCACCATATTTAATTGTATGCTCGATATAAAAGTAAACCCAATATTTCATTTCTTAATTCTCAATTATTTAGTAAGTAATTTAATTTTTTCTAACCATTTTGCATATGCTTCAGTTTGCTGAGGTAAATATTCATAATAATCATAAGTACCTTGTTCACCAGACATTACATGACCAATCATGAGTTGTGCAACATCACGCGATGTAAATGCACTGAAATTAGTACGAGCAGTTCTTCGTAGATCATGAAGCGACCAATGTTTCATGTGATAATCATGATGTCTTCTAAGGCGTTCCATTACATAACCAGGCAATGAATTTGAAGAACCATGGCTCATAGGGGTTGCTTCACTGTCATTAGTTAAGAAGTACTCACATGTGCTGTATTCAAAAGCCTCGACAATTAATGCCTCCATTTCAGGCAAAATAGGGCGAATAATTTCACGGCCAGTTTTCTTGCCAGTCTTATTGTTTACTACAGGAACAATCCAAACCTTTCTATTTAAATCGAAATCTGTCTTTTTGGCTTTTCTGAGTTCGCCATTTCTACAACCAAACATTAAACATAGTTTTAAGAAAATTTTGTTTTTAGGCAAAATATTTGATTCTTCAATAGCCATCAAAACCATTTTGATTTCTTCATCAGAAAGAAATCTGGTACCTCTATTTCTCTCAATGCCCAAATCTTCCTTGGCATAAATGTCAGATAAAACATTTACTTCAAGTAACTGTCTTTTTTTAGCCCACTTAAGGACCTGTTTTGCATTCGTTAAAACCCGATCTGCGATAGAAGGTACTTCATCAGCTAGTTCTTCAAGTAAAGCTAACCATTGTTGCAAGGTAATTCTGTCAACTGGTAAATCGCCAACTTCAGGAATTACATGCTGCTCAAAGGTATTCCTAATTTGCTGGGCAGAAGTTTTCTTCTTCAGGCAATAACTTTCATACCAGTCATTAAAAACTTCTTCAAATGTGCTGGCATCAATGTATTTTTGCTGCTGTACACGAACCTCAACTTTAGGATTCATTCCTTTATCTAAAAGTGCCCGCATTTCACCAGCTTTAATACGCGCATCTTTGAGTGACATATGAGGGTAGGTGCCCAAGTCTAAGCGTTCAGCTTTTCCAGCAAATCGATATCTCAACTGGAATACAATTTTACCTTTAGGTGAGATTCTGACACTCATTGAATCCCGATCTGCTATTTCTTCAACCTTATCACGTGCCTTGCCGTTATTAGCTTTTAGCCACACTTCAGTTAAGGCCATAGTCCACCTGTGTACATAATTTTGGTCAAGTAAGAGATAAGTGCGAATATGTACACATACGTGTACATAATTGATAGGGCTTATTCTGTCCTAAAATGTCTTAGTGTGTCTATATTAAAAATGGGGGGAATATTGAGAAATAAGGCTTTAATTGTAGTTTTTGTCTTAGTGTGTCTCGGAGTGGCTAAATGGCATTAATTCTTTTGAACGATTAATGCCATAGTTGTTCCATATAAGCCATGACCCTGAGAGGCTTGTCAGGGTCAGTTACACAAAAAGTGAAGTCTTATTTTTGTTCAAGCCAAGCAGGTAATGCTGCCATAACTTGTCCAAACTTCTCGTTAAGTGGCGCGCCACCTTGTGCTAAGTCAGGTTTACCACCACCTTTACCACCTAACTCGGTCGCTAGATGTTTGATGATGTCACCTGCTTTTAGATTTGCAGTGTATTGCGACGCGACTGATGCAAGCAGGCTGACTTTGTCACCCTCTACACCTGCTAACACAATCACTGCGTTCTCTAATTTTGATTTTACACTGTCATGTAAGTTGCGAAGCGCTTTGGCATCAACACCCTGAACAGTAGTAATAAGCGTTTGACGACCAGCAATAGTTTGAACTTGGTCAATCAAATCAGCCGCTTGGAAGTTTGCCAATTTTTGGTTGAGTTGTTCAATCTGCTTTTGTAATGCAGAAACCAATTCTACATTGGCTTGTACACGCTCAACCGTTTGGTCTTTCTGTGCTTTTAATAAGCTATTAATGTGCTGAATATCATGATCAGCTTTTTGTACTACTTCTAATGCTTTAGTACCGGTCACTGCTTCAATACGACGTACGCCGGCAGCTACACCACCTTCAGAAGTGATTTTGAATAAACCAATATCACCTGTACGTTTTACGTGAATACCGCCACAAAGTTCGATTGAGAAGTTTTTCTCGTCAATGACTGAGCCCATAGAGAGCACACGAACTTCATCACCGTATTTTTCACCGAACAACATCATTGCGCCTTTTGCTTTCGCAGTTTCAATGTCGAGTAGTTCAGTTGTTACGGCAGTATTTGCAATAATTTCAGCATTTACGAGACGTTCAACTTGTTGTAGTTGTTCAAATGACACAGGTTGGTCATTTGCAAAGTCAAAACGTAAGATATCACTTGCAACCAAAGAGCCTTTTTGTTGTACATGTGAACCTAAAATTTGACGAAGGGCAGCATGTAACAAGTGAGTTGCTGAGTGGTTACGCGCAGTAGCTTCACGAATGTTTGCTTTAACAATCGCTTCTACATTTTGACTGGTTTTAAGGTTACCAACAGTCACAATACCTTGATGAACAAAGGCACCACCAGACTTTTTCGTATCCTGAACTTCAAAAATACCTGTTTCGTTTTTGAAGATACCAGTATCACCAATCTGACCACCGCTTTCAGCATAGAAAGGAGTTTGGTTTAAAACGATAAGTGCTTCGTCGCCTTCAGAAACTTCATCAACTTGTACGCCATCTTTATAGATCGCTACAATCTGGCCTTGACCGGTTGTGTTGGTATAACCGTCGAACTGAGTTTCGCCTTCAACTTTTACAATGTTGTTATAGTCAACGGCAAATTTACCAGCATCACGCGCACGTTGGCGCTGTGCAGCCATTTCAACTTCAAAACCTGCTTCATCAATAATAAAGCCACGTTCACGTGCAATATCAGCAGTTAAATCTGTTGGGAAACCATAAGTATCGTAAAGTTTAAATACAGTCGCACCCGGAATAGTTTTATCTTTTAACTGAGCAAGTTCACCTTCAAGAAGTTTTAAACCTTGCTCTAAGGTTTTAGCAAACTGTTCTTCTTCACGAATTAATGTTGCTTCAATGACTTCACGGCGAGCTTCTAACTCAGGATAAGCCTGTCCCATCACTTCAATTAATGGTTGCAGCATTTTGTAGAAGAACGTACCTGTTGCGCCAAGCTTGTTACCGTGACGGACAGCACGGCGGATAATACGACGTAATACATAACCACGTCCTTCATTACTTGGGTTTACACCATCAGCAATTAAGAAGCAGCAAGAACGGGCATGGTCTGCAACTACACGTAAAGAAGGCTGACCTTCATCTTCAATACCAATGATGTTTGCAGCAGCTTTTAATAAGTGTTGGAACAGGTCAATGTCATAGTTTGAATTAACATGTTGCAATACGGCAGAAATACGCTCTAAGCCCATACCTGTATCTACAGATGGAGCAGGGAGTGGGTGAAGTACGCCATCAGCAGTACGGTTAAACTGCATGAAAACGTTGTTCCAGATTTCAATGAAACGGTCACCGTCTTCTTCAGGTGAACCAGGTAAACCACCCCAAATATGTTCACCGTGGTCGAAGAAAATTTCTGAACATGGACCGCAAGGACCTGTATCACCCATTGCCCAGAAGTTATCTGATGCGTATTTTTCGCCTTTGTTATCACCAATACGGATAATACGTTCTGGTGCTAGGCCGATTTCTTTATTCCAGATGTCATAAGCTTCGTCATCAGTATGGTAAACCGTGACATAAAGTTTATCTTTCGGTAAAGCAAGCCATTGTTCGCTAGTTAAAAATTCCCATGCGAACTTGAGAGCATCACGTTTGAAATAGTCACCAAATGAGAAGTTACCCAACATTTCAAAGAATGTATGGTGACGAGCTGTATAACCAACATTATCTAAATCGTTATGTTTACCGCCTGCACGTACACATTTTTGTGATGTTGTTGCACGTACATAATCACGTTTTTCAAGACCTAAAAAACAGTCTTTAAACTGGTTCATCCCAGCATTTGTAAATAATAAAGTTGGGTCGTTGGCAGGAACAAGAGAACTCGATGCAACACGTGTATGCCCTTGCGTTTCAAAGTAGCGCAAAAATGCTTCACGAATTTCAGCAGATGTCATTAAACGAGTACTCACAACCAAGTCACTCCATATTTTCGAATTTGGCTAAAAGCATCACCACAAGTTTATTTGTTCACAAAACTCGCATGTGATACGGGGCTTATTTTTAAAAAACGCTAAATTGTAACGGAAAAACCCCACCGAACCAACGATTTTAGAGGGAATATCTTACAAAACTGTGATTTGGCTAAAAATCTATATTCAATTAGCCATGACGTGTTTTACTATATGTCTTCTTTCGCTTCTCGTTTTGTAGATAAGGATAGGTCATGCAACGTATCGCCATTAATGGGTTTGGCCGGATTGGACGTAATGTTTTACGTGCCTGGTTTGAGAGCCCGAAACAATTTCATTTTGAAATCGTGGCGATTAACGATATAGCAGATGTACATACACTGGTACATTTATTCAAATATGACTCAACGCATGGTCGTTTTAATGGCAAGGTTGATATCACCATTGAAAATGAAAAGATTTATTTAAATATTCAATCTAACCAGAGACTCTTAAAGGTTGAAGTTTTGCAGCAAAAACAGCCGGAACTTTTACCGTGGGCAAGTTTAAAAATTGATGTTGTACTTGAGTGTACAGGTTTATTCCGCTCCCATGCTGATGCTACCCGCCATTTAGAAGCAGGGGCTAAAAGGGTCATTATTGGCGCTGCGCCTTTTGATCATGTTGATGCTGCAATTGTTTATGGTGTTAACCATGCTGATGTGAAAGCGACTGATCAAATTATATCGAGTGTGTCATGTACGACACAGGCTTTAGTTCCACTGGTTAAAATCATTGATGATGCATTTGGCATAGAAACAGCGCTTATGACCGAAATTCATGCGGTAACGGCAGATCAGTCTGTGCTTGATCATGCGCATCGTGATTTGCGTCGTGCTCGAGCTTCTGGACAAAACATTATCCCGACTACTTCTAGTGCGCTTGGTGCTTTAAAGCGTGTGATGCCAAAAATGGAAGACCGTATTGATGGTTACTCAATTCGGGTACCTACCATTAATGTAGCGGCAATTGATTTAACGTTTATCGCGCAATCTCCAATTACGGTCCATCATATTAATGAATTGCTGATTAAAGCATCTCAAACAGATTATGCAGAAATTATGGCTGTAACAGATGAACCATTAGTTTCAAGTGATTTTAATCATTCGCCCTATTCACTTATTGTTGATTTAACTCAAACCATGGTTGTTGGACATCAAGCCAAAGTATTTGCTTGGTATGATAATGAATGGGGCTATGCAAATCGTTTATTGGATTTGTGTGATTCCTTTTAAATACTATACAAAACTAATTAATTAAGGATGTTAAATTAACATCCTTTTTTATAGTTATTAATTCTGGGTAATAAAAGTTAAAAATAATTTAAAATTATAAATATTTGTGTTGTACAAAATTATATCTATTTGTATGATTTGCAAACATTAAAATTTTAAATATAGAGTTCATATGAAGTTTAACTTAAAAAGAATAAGTGGATTTTTAATTATTACATCTACTCTTATTTTAACTGCTTGTAGTGGTGAAGGCTCAGATCAAAATACAAATGATCAAGCTGAAAGTAATTTAGAAAAAGAAGACACTATTTATAAAGTTTATTATCAACCTTCGGATATTTCTTCAGGTATCTATAGTGACTTTTTTGAAATTACGCCATATTCAATTAAGAATAATGAGATTTTCTTTGCAAAGTCACATAATCAGCCATTAGAAACTGAACTTTTAACTGAGCAGAAAGTTTTAAATAAAGGGACCTTACAAACGAATATCGTGAAAAGGTTAACTCCTAGCAGTTGGTCTTATGAGAGAATCCCTAATCTAAAACAAAATTTAAAATTTGAGATTGTAAAATTAGATGGAGAAAACATCTTTGATCGTGTATTGCCAGGCTATAAAGAATATAATAATTTAGAAACGAGCCTTAATAATCAACTTGATAAAAATTTAATTGACTTCTATCAAAACTATAAGAATGTTAGGTTCCCAAAAAATAGTTACTGTTATCGTCTAAAAGAGTCTCAATGGAATCAATCTTATATTTCATATATTTCTAGTTTTAATACAAATCCTTCATTTAGTGAGAGAAAAAAGTCAATTATTGAAAGATATAATAACCTAGGCCTAGATAAAAAGTATTTTAGGCTTATAAATTCGCAGTGGTATGGTTATAACTTAGTTGTTTTAGAAAACCTAGAAAATGGTGATGTCCAAAGCACATTAGGAAATAATAATGATCAGTCTGCTACTATTGATTTTGTATCAAGCAGCTTATGGAATGCTGATAAAAGTTTGGCTTTTGAGAAGTCACATCTTTATTCGACAGATGACAACCCGCTTAATAGCGTACACTCATTAATTGCTTTAAAACAGAAGTTAAAAATTGCAGATCTTGAAAAAGGTTGCTTTGCTTTTAACACTCAAGCAGCTCAAGCTATTCAAAAGTTAAATTTGGTTAATTGGAAACCGGGTGATAGTTCAGTTATTGCTCCATTCTTTGGTCTAAGAACTTTTATTGATAATGGAAGTCAAAAACAATAAGTCTTTGAATATTATTTTTAATTCATAGAGTCTACTTTTTGACTTTAGAGTTTATTAAGAAAGATTTATGCAAATTGTCAGGTGCATGGCACAAAGTATCATGCTACACTAAGAGAAATCGGGTGTGTTCCCGATTTTTTTATGTGGGGTCGTTCCACGTTGATCAGATTTTAGGCTTGAAATATGACCATTTCAGAGACATGGTTGCTGCCTGACGGGGTAGCAGATGTATTGCCGGAACAGGCGCAAGTCATTGAAAAACTTCGCCGTGAAGCTATAGATTTCCTCGCAGTACGAGGTTATCAACTGGTATATACACCATTTATCGAATACATCGAATCGTTGTCTTCATTATCAGAATCAAATCAAGACCTGGATTTAGTAACTTTTAAGGTGATTGACCAGCTTTCAGGCCGTTTACTCGGTATCCGTGCTGATATGACACCGCAAGTTGCACGTATTGATGCACATGTAAGACCTGTTGAAGGTGTTGCACGTTACTGTTACGCAGGGACTGTATTACATACAAAACCACAAAATTTCAATGCGACTCGCGCACCTTTACAATTAGGCGCAGAGTTATATGGACATGATAGTATTGAAGCTGATGTCGAAATGGTCGATGTGATGCTGGGTTTGATTGAAAATGCCTATACTTTGCAAGGCGCACATTTAGACTTAGGGCATGTAGGCCTATTTCGTAGCTTAGTAAAATATGCTGGTCTTTCTAAAAATGAAGAGCATGAGTTATCTGATCTTTATCAAAGAAAAGCATTACCTGAGTTAGCTGAATTTACCCAAAATTTAAATATGGGTTCAGATTTCTATGCACTTGGCCGTTATGCAAGTGATTTAGATGCCTTACAAGCGCATTTAAGTGCAGATATTTTAAAAGATGCTGAATTTGATGCTGCATTAAATGCACTTAAAACCACTCTCGAACAGATTAAAAACCGTTGGCCAGCACTTAATGTTGGAATTGACGTGGTTGAACTTCGCAGTTACCACTACCACACTGGTTTGATGTATGCAGTTTATGCACCAAATCGTGCCGCACCTTTAGCACAAGGCGGCCGTTATGACGGTATTGGTGAGCACTTTGGCCGCGCACGTCCGGCTACCGGTTTTAGTTGTGATTTATATGCCTTAGGTGCAAATCAGTTCGCCGAAATCGAAACTGTTGTTGCTCCAAAAGGCTCAGAACAGGATTTACTCTCAGCAATTTCGAATGCACGTGCTCAAGGTTTACGTGTAGTTCAATTGTTAGGTAATGATGATTTAAGTTCTATTCCATATGCGACCCATCAACTCGTGTCGCAAAATGGACAATGGAATATTGAAAAGATTTAAACGCCAGCAGTAAGTTTTTTACTGATGGTTTCCAATTTTAACAGCATGATGTAATGAGGCTATTATGGGCAAAAATGTTGTGGTACTTGGTACCCAATGGGGCGACGAAGGTAAAGGTAAAATCGTCGACCTGCTCACAGATCAGGCGGCTGCGGTAGTACGTTATCAAGGCGGACATAACGCAGGTCATACTCTTGTCGTAGGTGGTAAAAAGACTGTATTACACCTCATTCCATCAGGCATTTTACGTGAAAACGTATTGTGCTTAATTGGCAATGGCGTGGTGCTTTCACCAGCAGCATTAATTGAAGAAATGGGAATTTTGGAAGCTGAGGGTGTTCCGGTTAAGGAGCGTCTACGCATTTCTCCAAACTGTCCACTTATTTTGCCTAACCACATTGCTCTTGATCAGGCACGTGAGAAGAAACGTGGTAACGCTAAAATCGGTACTACAGGTCGTGGTATCGGTCCTGCCTACGAAGATAAAGTTGCGCGCCGTGCAGTGCGTGTTGCTGACCTTGTTCGTGGTGGTGCAGCGTTAGAAGAAAAACTAGCCGAAATGCTAGAGTTACATAACTTCCAATTGACTCAGTTCTACGGTGTAGAAGCGGTTAAATTTGAAGACGTATTGGCTCTTTGCAACCAATGGCGTGAAGTTCTTGCTCCATTAGTGATTGACGTAACTAAAGTATTACATGACTACCGCAAAGAAGGTAAGGCTGTAATGTTTGAAGGCGCTCAAGGTTCACTTCTAGACATCGACCACGGTACTTATCCGTATGTTACCAGCTCAAATACAACTGCTGGTGGTGTAAGTTCTGGTTCAGGTATGGGTCCTTTACATCTTGATTATGTATTAGGTATTACGAAAGCTTATACAACACGTGTAGGTGCTGGTCCGTTCCCAACTGAATTGGTTTACGATGCTGCAAGTGATTCTGGTGACCCAATTGGTAAACATTTGGGTACTGTAGGTCATGAGTTCGGTGCTTCTACTGGTCGTCAACGTCGTTGTGGTTGGTTTGATGCTGAAATCTTACGCCGTTCTGTAGATGTAAACTCACTTTCAGGTATTTGCTTAACTAAACTTGACGTTTTAGATGGTTTAGAAGAAGTGAAAATCTGTGTGGGTTATGAAAATACAGATTCAGGTTGTGTAGGTTCTTCTGATGCGGTTTCCTTCGAATGCTTGAAGCCAATTTATGAAACTATGCCAGGTTGGAGCGAGTCAACTGTTGGTTTAACGAGCATTGACCAATTACCTGCAAATGCTTTGGCTTATGTAAAACGTATTGAACAATTAATCGAATGTCCGATTGATATCGTTTCAACTGGTCCAGACCGTGCAGAAACAATCATTTTACGTCATCCATTCTCTGCGTAATTCGCAAAGATAAAAATAGCCTCCTAAAAGGGGGCTTTTTTTATACCCTACTAAAGTGCAGTTTTGGTTTGGTTCGATTCAGATTAAAACATGATATATAGATCAGGAATCATAGGCTCAGGATGAAGCTGCAACCCACTATTTCGAAAACCATTTTTTATTCTTTTTTATTTGCTATAGGTGGTTCACCCACATTAGCAATGCTGATTATTTATGGTCAAAATTATAATCCGGACTTCTTTATGACGGCATTTATGAGTCTTTCTGTCCTGATTGCTTGTGTCCTCATTCCTGTTGTTCTCATACAAAACAGTTATTTACTCTGGAAGAGGAAAAATCCTAATCTTGAAGAGAAAGTTAAGACTTTAAGTCATGTTTATCTTGGTTTAAACATAATATGTTTAATATTCTGGATTTATTTGATGACTTTATCTAATTGACCGTTACATAAATACTATGATCGTGAAGAAATGAGAGATTTAAAGCGTGAGTGGTATTTCTTATAATAAGTGCAAAAGAATAAACAGTTTTTTAACGATTTAGGTGACCCATGTTAATGAATAAAAAGTTCGTTCTAAGCTTGTGCGCAGCAGGTGCAGTAACAATTTCTGGTTGTGCCACAATGGCTGATATGGCAGGTGCAGATACCGCAACCTTAAATGCTCAATCTGCGCAAAGTTTCAATAAAATGGTGCAGGAAGCGCGTGGTAAAGGTGCTTTAGATACAAGTTCAAGTACCTATAACCGTATTAATGCAGTTTTTAACCGTTTAAAACCTTATGCGAATCAAATGAATCAGACAGGCCAGCCATTTAGTTGGCAATTGGCTGTATTGAAGTCAGATACGATTAATGCTTACGTTGCACCTGGTGGCAAGGTAGTGTTTTATACAGGTATTGTAAATAAACTGAACTTGACTGATGCTGAAATTGCAGCAGTTATGGGCCATGAAATGACTCACGCCTTGGAAGAGCATGCAAAAAGTAAAATTGGCGCTCAAGCTTTAACTGATTTAGCGTTAAATATTGGTTTAAGTCAGATTAATGGTGGTAATGTGAGTCAACTAGGCGCGGCTGCGGCTCAGTTAGGCACACAAGTAGGTGTGGGTCTGCCATATTCTCGTAGTTTGGAAAGCCGTGCTGACCAAGGTGGTTTAATGCTAATGGCGCGTGCAGGTTATAACCCAAATGCAGCGATTACGCTTTGGGAAAAAATGAACAAGCTTGAAGGCAGTGGATCATCTTTCTTGTCTACTCACCCATCAAACGCTCAACGTATTAATGACATGCGTAAGAACTTACCTACGGCATTAGCTATCTATAATGGTCGTAAGTAAGTTTTAACACTTATAGAACTGATGTTAAAAACGGATGCTTGAGCATCCGTTTTTGTTTTTAAGGAGCAGGATTAGGCTGTTGTATATGAATAGCCTCAATGCCTTGTAAAATCTCTGGTGAAAGCTCGATTTCAAAAGCTTGGATATTTTCTTTGAGCTGATCTAAATTGGTTGCACCAATAATTGTACTCGTCACAAAAAATTGCTGCTTAATAAAAGCTAGAGCCAATTGAGTCAGGCTTAAACCATGCTTTTCAGCAAGCTGTGCATATTGTTCAGTTGCCCATTCACTTTGCGGGTTGCTGTATCTGCTAAAGCGAGGGAAGAGTGTAACGCGGGCATTGGCTGGTCGAGCCCCATTTCTAAATTTGCCAGTTAAATAACCAAAAGCAAGAGGAGAGTATGCAAGTAAACCTACACCCTCATATTTGGCAATTTCTGACATACCGATTTCATAGGTGCGATTAAGCAGACTATACGGATTTTGCACACTCACAAATTTACTCACACCTAAATTTTCGGCAAGCTGAAGGAACTTCATGGTGCCCCACGGTGTTTCATTAGATAAGCCGATATAACGAATGCGGCCTCGATTAATCTCTTTTTGGAGAGCGAGTAATGTTTCTTCTAAGGGAGTAGTATCGTAATCATTTTGGGCTTGCTGATTACCATAAGCGAGCGTTCCAAAGAAGTTGGTATGGCGTTCAGGCCAATGTAATTGATAAAGATCAATATAATCAGTTTGTAAGCGTTTGAGAGAGCCATCAATTGCTTGTGAAATATGTTCACTATTAAACTTGGTATGGCCGTCTCGAATATGGGTTCCACCAAAACCAGGACCTGCAATTTTTGAAGCAAGGAATACTTTATCGCGCTGACCATGCTGTGCAAACCAATTGCCTAAGATGGTTTCGGTTGCTCCATATGTTTCTGGTTTAGGAGGCACGGAATACATCTCTGCCGTATCCCAAAAATATAAACCGTGTTCTAAAGCATAATTGAGTTGTTCGAAAGCTTCTTGTTGAGTATTTTGCTCACCAAATGTCATGGTACCTAAGCAAATTTCAGGAAGGTTAATGCCAGTGTGACCAAGTGGTTTAAATTGCATACTGCGAAATCCTTAAGAAATTTTAAGTTAGCCTAACGGAGAATATGTATTCAACTTAAATCATAAAAACAGAATAGTTTGTAAGCTTTGTGTATTAACTCATTGTTGCATATAAAAAAAGCAAACCGAAGTTTGCTCTTTATTCAATAATTACGAGTAATTATTCTTCGTCATCATAGTCTTCGTCAGTGACTGGGGTTTCTTCTAATGAAGTATCAAAAATCAAAATAGCTTTACCGTCAGTTTGAATCATACCTTGATCTTCTAAGGTCTTTAATACACGGCCAACCATTTCTCGTGAACACCCGACAATGCGTCCAATCTCTTGTCGAGTAATACGAATTTGACGGCCATTCGGCAAGATCATTGCTTCTGGTTGTGAAGATAGGTCGATTAAGCAACGCGCAATACGACCTGACACATCAATAAATGCAAGATCGGTCATTTTACGAGTTGTATTTTTTAAACGACGAACGAGTTGCGCGAAAACGGCATAGCTGAGATCTGGATACTGTTTGCTCAGTTCGTGGAAGTTGTCATATGAAATTTCTGCAATTTCACAGACATCACGGGTACGAACTTCAGCTGTACGTTGAGGGTTCGGTTCGAAAAGCCCCATTTCCCCAAAGAAGTCACCAGGATTCAAATATGCCACAACAATTTCACGTTCATCGTCTTCACGTAAAATAATTGAAACTGAGCCTTTTAAAATTAAATATAAAGATTTTGACTCTGTTCCGGCATCAACAATTGTGGTTCGTTTTGGATATCTGTTGATGTGAGCACGTTTTAACAATGCTTTAACGGATTCAGGTAGTTGCCCCGGAGATAAAGCATCTGTGCTGAGTTGTGAAAAATTTGAAGTCATGCTTGATATGTTCCGAATAGGGTAAACAATTCACACAAGCTCGAGATGAGCTATTACACAGAAGAGATGAAATTCCTTATCAACTCATTTTATGTTAGTGTACAAAACAAGGGTCTGTTGACATTTCACAGATGGTTGCGACATAAGACAATTTTTCTGGACGTTACGAAGCAAGAACTATGGAATTTAGTCATTCTAAATCAATAGAGCTTAACAACGAAACGAACAAAAAATCTGGCCTTGCGCTGCATCAAAGATGCTTTAATTGCACCTCAGATTCCGGCTGAAATTTAACAAACTTTATTACAAAACTGGACAAAGGATTGCCCTTGTCTGTGTTTTGCGTTTTATTTGGATTAATTTTTAGCTATTACGCAATCCATAGATGAAATGTCAACAGACCCTGCTTAAATTTATAATTTTTTTTGGGTAGTTGCAATGCAAACAAGTGTACATTGGCTAGAGAATGTTGCTTTTGAAGCGAAATCAGAGAGCGGTCATAGTGTAGTGATGGATGGCTCACCTGAGTACGGTGGTGAAAACCGTGGACCACGTCCTATGGAGTTGATATTAATGGGACTTGGTGGGTGTGCTTCGTTTGATATTGTGACTATTTTAAAGAAATCCCGTCAAGATGTGACGAATGTCGTATGTCAGCTTAAAGCTGAGAGAGCAGATGCAATTCCGGCAGTTTTCACCAAGATCCATTTACACTTTGTAGTGACAGGTAAAGCTGTAAAAGAAAAACAGGTCGCAAAAGCAGTAGAGCTATCAGCTGAAAAATATTGTTCAGCAAGTAAAATGCTTTCAGATGGTGGCGTAGAAATTACTCACGATTTTGAGATTATTGAAGCAGCATAATTTTATTTGTGAATGCCTAAAAAATAAAGAGCTAACAGTCATGTTGGCTTTTTTTATGATAAGAATAATTAGAAAATAAAAGGAGAGAGTTAAGTGAATATCCGTTTAGCACAATGGGAAGATACCGAGACCATATGTTATTTACTTAAACAAATGGGATATTCACAGCCTTTAAAAGTAGTTCAGGAACAATTTCAAATACTAAGTAAAGATCCTAATGCGATTACGTTGGTCGCAGTTGACGATTTAAAAGTGTATGGAGTTTTATCGCTTTATTTTATTCCACAAATTGCCTTACAAGGTGACTTTGCCAAAATATGTTATCTGTGTGTTGACGAGAAGATGCGTAGTAAAGGAGTGGGGCATTTGCTTGTACAAGAAGCAGAACGGATAGCAAAGCAACGTGGTTGTGACCGAATGGAACTTCATTCGGGGATACAAAGACCTTTGGCACATCAATTTTACCTAAGAGAAGGCTATGTCGAAGCGCCAAAGTACTTTCGTAAAGCTTTAAATTAATGAGTGGTGTTTAGAAAAAGTTGAGGGTCTACCCGTGCATTGTTAAGGCTCATTCCCCAATGTAAATGAGGACCTGTGACACGTCCTGTTTTACCGACTAGACCTAAAGTTTCCCCTTGACGAATATGCTGGCCTTTTTCTACTTTTATCTCGCTTAAATGGCAAAACATACTAATTAAGCCTTGGCCGTGATCGATTAATACAGTTTGTCCATTAAAAAAATAATGACCTGTTTGAACGACTACACCGTCTGCTGGAGCAACTACTTTTTGGCCTATTGGTGCTGGAATGTCTAGACCTGAGTGTGGAGCACGTTCTTCACCATTAAAAAAGCGTTTTCTTCCAAAAGAATTGGTAAATTTACCCGAAGTTGGGCGTATAAATTTTGGTAAGGCTTGCCACGAACTTTGCGTAAATGAACTATATACATCATTTTGTTCTTTAGCTTCTTGAGCGTAACGATCTAATTGACTTTGATTGGGATTTACATAGTCTTGATTGGTAACTTTAAGGCGTTGCTCAGCATATGGATAAGATTTAACTTCTATTTGAATAGGGGCTTTATTGGTATCGAGTTGAACACTACCAAGTGGAGTAGATAACGGAATGCCGAAAACAGCATAACGCTGCTGTCCTTCTTGGCTAATTAAAACCGGTTTGTGTTGAAAAGTGACCTGAGTAATATCCGAAGTTAAAGGAATAACTGCAATACCACCGGGTCTTCTTGAATCTTGGGGTAACTCCGCCATTGCTAGAGTCGAGCTGAAAAGACAAGTTGTTAATATAATATGTTTTAAGCGCATTTTTAATTTCAAAAACAGGATGGAATTGGCAAGATAAATTAATTCTTAATTCGGGAATTCTCAATGAAGTCTTTGTGAAGACCATAAAATAGATGAGAGTAAATATAAATATTCAAGATATTTAATAAAATGTAGCCGAAGTGTACTTGAAATATATACAAAACAAACCCATATTATAATCGAGTTTTACTCGCAGTATTTTTTATAACTTAATGAAAAATATATAAAAATTTATTTGAAATCCGAAAAAGTGTTCCCATCTATTACACAAGTACGAATTTGTTGTGAGGAATAACAAGAATGCGATTTGAAAAATTTACGAACCGCTTGCAGCAAGCCCTCTCAGATGCTCAATCCTTAGCGATGGGTAAAGACCATACAGCTATAGCAGGTATTCATATTTTGAGTACTTTATTGGAAGAGCCGTCCAATATTAGTTTGTTGCAACAAGCAGGTGCACGGTTACCTGAACTTAAACAAAAGCTAGAGCAGGCTTTAAAAGATGCTCCGACTATTGCTAACCCGACGGGCGATGTCAATTTAAACCCAGAAGCAGTTAAAGCACTCAACTTGGCAGATCGATACGCGCAAAAAGCTGGCGATGAATTTTTGTCAACTGACTGGGTTTTATTGGGCTTGGCAGAAACTGGTGAAACAAAAAATATTTTAAGTGCCGTAGGTGTAACTCCCGACAGCTTACGCAAAGTAATTGAAAATATTCGAGGTAGTGACAAAGTCATGAGTAATAATCACGAAGACCAACGTGACTCACTTAATAAATATACGATTGATTTAACCGAGCGGGCTTTATCGGGGAAACTTGATCCGGTGATTGGGCGTGATGATGAGATCCGCCGTACCATTCAGGTCTTGTCACGCCGTACTAAAAATAACCCAGTACTCATTGGTGAACCTGGGGTAGGTAAAACCGCTATTGTTGAAGGTTTGGCACAACGTATTGTCAATGGTGAAGTACCAGAAGGCTTAAAGAATAAACGTGTTTTATCGTTAGATTTAGGTTCATTGCTTGCAGGTGCTAAGTATCGTGGTGAGTTTGAAGAACGTTTAAAAGCTGTTTTAAAAGATTTGGCGAAACACGAAGGCGAAATCATCTTATTCATTGACGAGTTACATACACTCGTTGGTGCTGGTAAAGGTGACGGCGCGATGGATGCAGGTAATATGTTAAAACCTGCGTTGGCTCGTGGTGAGTTGCGCTGTGTGGGTGCAACAACCTTAGATGAATATCGCCAATACATTGAAAAAGATGCAGCCTTGGAGCGTCGTTTCCAAAAAGTGCTGGTCGATGAACCAAGTGTAGAAGATACCATTGCGATTTTACGTGGTCTGAAAGAAAAGTATGCGACTCACCATGGCGTACAGATTTTAGACTCAGCGATTATTGCTGCGGCGAAAATGTCTCATCGTTATATTACAGACCGTCAATTACCGGACAAGGCAATTGACCTAATTGATGAGGCCGCTTCTCGTATTAAGATGGAAATCGATTCTAAGCCAGAAGCACTTGATAAACTTGATCGCCGTTTAATCCAGTTGAAAATGCAATTGGAAGCGGTGAAAAAAGATGAAGACGCAGGCAGTAAGGCCGAAGTTACTCATCTTGAAAAACAGATCGCTGAAGTCGAGAAAGAATACAACGATCTGGAAGAAGTGTGGAAAGCTGAGAAAACACTGGTAGAAGGCACTAAACAAGCTCAGGTTGAACTTGATAAAGCACGTATTGCTTTTGAAAAAGCTCAGCGTGAAGGCGATTTGGCAGAAGCAGCACGTTTGCAATATGGTGTAATTCCAGAGTTGCAAAAACAACTTGAACAAGATGAAGTTGCTGAAGAAAACGAAGAGCCAAAACTCATTCGTACAAAAGTAACTGAAAATGAAATTGCCGAAGTCGTTAGTGCTGCAACAGGTATTCCGGTTGCTAAAATGATGCAAGGCGAGCGTGAAAAACTCCTTCATATGGAAGAGTTCTTGCATGACCGTGTTGTAGGGCAAGATGAAGCAGTCGTTGCGGTATCGAATGCTGTTCGCCGTTCACGTGCCGGTTTGTCTGACCCGAATCGTCCTAGCGGATCATTCTTGTTCTTAGGACCAACAGGTGTTGGTAAAACTGAGTTGACTAAAGCTTTAGCTAACTTCTTGTTTGACAGTGATGATGCCATGATTCGTATCGATATGAGTGAATTCATGGAGAAACATTCTGTCAGCCGTTTAGTTGGTGCGCCTCCGGGTTACGTAGGTTACGAAGAGGGCGGTGTTTTAACCGAAGCTGTTCGCCGTAAACCATATAGCGTAGTGTTGTTTGATGAGGTTGAAAAAGCGCATCCAGATGTTTTCAATATCTTGCTACAAGTGTTAGACGATGGACGCTTAACCGACTCACAAGGTCGTGTAGTGGACTTTAAAAACACGGTTATTGTGATGACATCGAACTTGGGTTCACAAGATGTACGTGAACTTGGTGAAGGTGCAACTGATGATGAAGTGCGTACTATTGTAATGAATGCGGTAAGTCAGCATTTCCGTCCGGAGTTTATTAACCGGATTGATGAGTTGGTGATTTTCCATTCACTCAAAAAAGCACAGATTCGTGGCATTGCCGATATTCAGTTGGACCGCTTACGCTCACGACTTGTTGATCGTGATATGAGTTTAACTGTAGATGACAGTGCATTTGACTTATTGATTGACGCTGGTTTTGACCCTGTATACGGAGCGCGTCCATTGAAACGTGCAATTCAACAACAGGTTGAAAATACACTAGCTCAAAAAATCTTGTCAGGTGACTTTGTTGCGGGTGATACCATTTTAGTTAAAGGTGAAAATGGTCACTTAGTGTTTGATAAGCTGAAACTCAGCTAAGTTTTTTCTGCTAAAACCGAAAAGAGAATATGGAAACATATTCTCTTTTTTTATATTTAACTTTTATGCTGATTTGAAGATATAAGCGCAATAATTGAGTCTGCTACTTTCTGTGTGAGAGTTTTAAGTTTTTGTTCGGCATGACCTGATAAAAAATAATGGTAATGATAAATACGTCCTAGATAAGAAATACAGATAAAGAAAGTACCTACAGGTTTTTCCGTGGTTTCACTTCCGCCAGGTTTTAATAAACCTGTGCAGCTCACAACAATGTCAGCTTGTTGAAATAGGGTTTGACCAAGCCTGCACATTTCTTCAGTTACTTGTGGCGATTCTGCTGTGTAGGTTTCAATTAACTTTGGATCAACTTTTAAAACACTGATTTTAATACTGGGGTCATAACTGACTAATCCACCCAGTAAAATATCAGCACCACTATTTTTATGAATCGAAAACTGACTGGTTAAGTAACCTGAACTGGCACTTTCAATAAATGCGACTTTAAGTAAACGGTCTTCTAATAACTGACAGCATTGCTGAAGCATTATTCCACCTCGTATGGTGTTTATTTATGAATAAATCTAACTACAAATAAATTATAAAATCACGTTAAGTGATCTAAGGGTATGGTTCAAGTCTAAGATAAAAATCTATAAAACTATTTGAATATTCACAAAAAGCCTGTGAAGAATTTCAGGTTTTAAAATGATCAATGCTAATTATCGGGAAGTTTCTTTATAACATTGCGACAAGGTTAAAAACTTGTTAGTTTGATTCGATATAACAAACAATAACAATTTTAGGATGAACATGATGAACAATAAGCAAGGGTGTGTGCTGGGAATTTTAAGTTGTATAGCGGTATTACCGACGAATCTATGGGCTGCACAGCCTATGAATGAAAGTGCGCTTGCAACTCAAACAGGAGCAGTAACGGCAGCTCTACCCGTAATTATTGCGAAAGCTCAAGATGATGCGAAGAAGCCAGAAATAGAGCAACGTCAAGTTCGGCAAACACTAGGGGATAACTATTTACAGCAGGTTCGATGGAATTCACTGCGCACAAGTGTGTTATCGCCTTATCAAGAACAAAAGCAAAATCAGGTCATTGATGGAAAAGAGAAGAAAAAATTAGAAATGGTTGCTCTGCCAGAAAGAGCTGATCGATTTACACGTTATGATTTTGAGTCAAAGAATGTACATGGTGAAGTTATCATTACCGTGAAGTAATGATAACTTCCTTTTTCAAATTCAGATTAATTTAATCCAGGATGCTGAATTTTCCATGCACGGTGGATTTTTTGATTACGTTTAAAATCGGGTCCAATCGTTTCAGAAGTAATTTCTTCAACATCATATAAAGCCTCGATCTCTTCATCCATCTCAAAACCACGATAGTTATTTGAGAAGTAAAGTGTACCTTCACTTGTTAAGCGGTTCATTGCACGTTTAATTAGAGAGACGTGATCGCGCTGCACATCAAAAGTACCGTGGAACTTTTTAGAGTTAGAGAATGTTGGCGGGTCAATAAAAATAAGATCGTATTGTTCATGACCTTCTTTTAACCATTCAAAACAGTCACTTGCAAAGAACATATGCTGTTCGTCTGCATGATCTACCGTTAAACCGTTTAAAACGAAGTTTTCTTTTGACCAGCTCAAGTAAGTATTAGATAAATCTACACTGGTTGTACTTGCTGCGCCGCCTAAAGCCGCGTGTAAGCTGGCTGTCGATGTATAACTATAAAGATTTAAGAAGTGCTTACCACGTGCTTCTTGAGCAATACGTAAACGCATTTGACGGTGGTCAAGGAACAAACCTGTATCGAGGTAGTCAGTCAGGTTCACTAAAATTTTAGCTTTACCTTCTTGAACGATGAAACGTTTATTGGCTGTACTTTGTTTGGTGTACTGATTGGTACCAGTTTGACGCGCACGTGTTTTAATAAAGATTGAATCGCGATTTAATCCTGTTACCGCACGAATAGCAGCAAGCGCTAAGTTGAAACGTTTTTTTGCTTTTTCAGGATCAATCTTTTTAGGTGGTGCATATTCCTGAACATGTAAACGGTCGCCGTATAAGTCTACAGCAAGGTTAAAGTCAGGGAGGTCTGCATCGTATAAACGTAAGCAATAGATATTTTCTTTGGTTGCCCATTTTTTCAAGGCAGTCATGTTCTTTTGCAAACGGTTAGCAAAGTCTTGAGCTTCTTCCATTTCAACAGGTTGAGCTTGCCAGTTTGCCAAGAATGGTTGAGTGACTTTTTCAGGTTTAACTGTACCGAAACGAACATAAATCGGTAATTTACCATTCATTAAGCGTAATGTTTCTGGTGCTTCAAATGCTAAAACATCGGCTTGTTCAATTTGTGCGGCAATAATTGCTGCATATTGATTTGGGAAGTTCTTTTGTAAGAGGGCAGATAAGCCTAAGTAAAGAGAACGGTTAGAAGCTTTGTCACCTAAGCGCTCACCATATGGAGGGTTGGTAACGATAAAAGCAGTTTTATTTTCAGCACCGAAATCTGGCCAGTCTGCTAAAGTGCGCTCTTCAATTTGAATATCGCCTAGTAGCTTTTCAAAACCTGCTGCAATAATGTTTTCGCGTGTTGCTTTTACAGCTTCCCAGTCAGCATCGTATGCATAAAACTTAGGTAACGGTTGTTCAAGTGCTTTTTCATGACGCTCTGCTGCTTCCGCTTTGAGTGAAAGCCAAAGTTCACGGTCATGACCATGCCAGCCATTAAAACCAAAACGACGTACAAGACCCGGCGCACGATCAGTTAAAATCATTAATGCTTCAATAATAAATGTGCCTGAACCACACATTGGGTCAAGTACAATTTCCGGGTTACGTTCCTTAAGCTTGGCTTTTTGTAAAATTGCTGCTGCGAGGTTTTCTTTAATTGGCGCATCTGTCATGAAACGACGGTAGCCGCGTTTATGTAATGAATCACCAGATAAATCTAGGCAATATGTATGCTCGGTTTTGCCCGCAAGCACATATAATGTAATTTCCGGTTGTTTGGTATCAATACTTGGGCGGCGACCTACAGCTTCCATAAAGGAGTCGACGACACCGTCTTTTACACGAAGGGTTGCAAACTGCGTATTTACCTTAATTTCACGCTCTGCGTGTAAGCGAATTGCAAAGGTACTTTGTGGTGCAAAAATAAGTGACCAATCAAAACTAATTGCACCTTCATAAAGCTCTTCTGCTACATCACGCGCATCGTGGGTACGTTCAAGTTCATAAGTATGAATTGGAAGTAAAACACGTGAAGCAAGACGTGACCACATGCAAATACGGTAAGCATGTTCAAGCGTTCCTTCAATGATTAAACGTCCTGCTTTACGTTCTGTCACTTTGGTGCCAAGCTGTTCTATTTCTTCTTGTAAGAGGGTTTCTAAACCATCAGCACAAGTAATCCAATAGTGGTTTAAACGTAAAGAGGTATTCATAAACTCGATTGACCAAAACATATAAATATTAACGATGCAAAGTTTAACGTATTTTGGTGTCTAAAAGTTTTTAAATTATTGCAACCTATCACTTGGCAACCAATAAATTGATTTTTAAAGCTTAAAATATAAAAACTGGTATATATTTTGCTAAATCTTTCGAAATAAAACTTATTTAATTAATCATTATTGATGGTCTTTAACCAATTTCATGATTTGAATACATAGGGGAATATAAATGAAAGATATGATGGGGAATGGTTTTATAGCGAATGCAGAAGCTTTCACACTAGCTACCCAAATTTATGTGCGTATGCGCAGAGTAACGGGACGGGTGATAGATGCAATGTATGTTGTTCAAAATAAAGACTATGCGAAATATGTAATTGCACTGGCACTAGAAGCAGAAGATGATGAATTAAAACGCTGTGTTGAACGATTAATGGTATTGACTGATTCAATATCAGAGCAGTCTCAAAAAGAAGTGACAGTAAGTATTCAAACTAGTGAAGAATCAGAAATCACAGCCGAAGACATTTATCGGGCACAAGTTCCACATCATTATATTGGTGCTTTAAGGTAATCTGAGCACGGCTCTAAATTTTCTGGTCAATTTAGGGCCTTATTCTGTAAAGTTCTTCTGCGAAAAGAACGGAATTCAGCTACACTATGCACGTTTTCGCGATTCGACCCATAGGAATCCATTATGCATATTGCAGCGTTGCATCAACCGAGCCAGGTTCAGCTTAATCAAGACGGAAATTTAAAACATTTTTTAACGATTGAGGGCCTTTCAAAAGAAAACCTCACTAAGATTTTAGATACCGCGCAAAGCTTTTTAGATGATAATAATAATTTAATTAACCGCCCGCTTTTAGAAGGTCGGACGGTTATGAATCTCTTCTTTGAAAACTCCACCCGTACTCGTACTACTTTTGAAGCAGCAGCAAAACGTTTGTCTGCCAATGTATTGAACATTGATATTGCACGTTCAAGCACGTCAAAAGGTGAGACTTTACGAGATACGCTTTGGAACCTCGAAGCAATGGCTGCCGATATTTTTGTTGTACGTCATTCATCTTCAGGTGCTGCACATTTCATTGCTAAAGATGTATGTCCGAAAGTCGCAATTATTAATGCCGGAGATGGACGTCATGCTCATCCAACGCAAGCGATGCTCGATATGCTCACTATTCGCCGTGAGACGAAAAAACCATTTGAAGACTTGAGTGTTGCCATTATTGGTGACATTAAACACTCTCGCGTTGCGCGTTCAGATGTAGCTGCACTTCAAACACTCGGATGTAAAGATATTCGTGTGATTGCGCCGAACACCTTATTACCGGTTGGTTTTTCAGAATATGGCGACCATGTTCGTTTGTTCAATAACATGGATGAAGGCATTACCGGTTGTGATGTGATTATTGCTTTACGTATTCAAAATGAACGTATCGATTCACCAGCATTATCTTCGCAATCTGAATTTTACAGAATGTACGGTTTAAACAAAGAGCGCCTTAGCTTGGCTAAACCGGACTGTATTGTTATGCATCCGGGACCAATGAACCGTGGTGTAGAAATTGATTCGAGTATTGCTGATGGCGAACAGTCAGTGATTTTAAAACAGGTCACTAACGGTATTGCAGTTCGTATGGCTGTGCTAGCGTTGTCTATGCAAGGGCAACTCCAAGAACAAGGTTTAATTGAAGCGATTGCGTTGTAAGGAATGGATCACATGAGTATTGTAAAAATTGAAAATGTACGTGTGTTAGACCCAATCCAAAAAACAGACAGCGTACAAACTGTATATCTTCAAGACGGTAAGCTCGTTGCTCCAGTCGATCAGGTTGAACAGACCATTGATGGTCAGGGTAAATGGTTAATGCCAACTATGGTTGATTTGTGTGCACGTTTGCGTGAACCGGGTCAACAGCAGCATGGGACGTTGAAATCAGAAGGGAAAGCTGCACGTGCTAACGGTATTTTGCACGTCATTACGCCGCCAGACTCAAAGCCGATTGTACAAGACAACGGTGCGCTTATTCATGGCTTAATTGAAAAAGCTTGGCATGATGGTGGTATTCACATGCATATCATCGGTGCCCAGACTCAAGGTCTAAATGGTAAGCAACCAGCAAATATGGCAGGTCTTAAAAAGGGTGGCTGTACTGCTGTTTCAAATGCGAATGCTGCTTTTGAAAATGACGATGTCGTTGTTCGTACATTAGAGTACGCTGCGGGTCTTGGTTTAACCGTCGTTTTCTATGCTGAAGAGCCACAACTTGCTAAAGATGGCTGTGCTCATGAAGGTTTTATTGCATCACGTCAAGGTTTACCAATGATTCCTGCAATTGCAGAAACCGTAGCGATTGCAAAATATCTACTTATGATTGAAGCGACAGGTGTTAAAGCTCACTTTGGTTTATTGTCTTGTGGCGCTTCGGTCGAATTAATTCGTGCTGCAAAAGCAAAAGGTTTACCGGTTACTGCCGATGTAGCGATGCATCAGTTACATTTAACTGAGCAACTAATTGATGGCTTCAATTCACTTGCACATGTTCGTCCACCATTACGTTCTGAGCAAGATAAAGAGCTTTTACGCCAAGGTTTAAAACAAGGTGTAATTGATGCTATCTGTACCCACCATGAGCCTTTAAGCAGTTCAGCTAAAATGGCTCCATTTGCAGAGACCCAACCGGGTATTACTGCATTTGATACTTATGTGGCTTTAGGTATTCAGCTCATTAATGAAGGTCTATTTGAACCTTTAGAATGGGTAACTAAAGTGACAAGTGCTCCTGCACAGGTGGCAAACATGACAGCTCGTTGGCAAGCTGAAGCAGGGTGGGTGTTAGTAGATCCTGAGTTAAGCTGGATTGTAAGTAAAGATACTATTTTATCTCAAGGGAAAAACACCCCTTTACTGGGCCAAAAGCTTACAGGTAAAGTCTTACAGACTTTTGCTGTTTAATTTTAAGCAGCAAAATGCCAATATAAAATATAAACAGGTAGATCATAAAGATCTGCCTGTTTTGTAAATACTAGATGGAAAATTGTATATAAATTATTTAAAAAACAACAAAAGATTTCGAGCGCATTAGAATAAAAAACTATCAGCAAAGAGAAGTATTTGAATAATCAAAAAGTTGCTGGTTACGACGTATAAGATTCGGGAGAATAACCAATGTCGATAAACCCTATAGAACTGCTTAAAGAAAAAGTATCTTCAACAATATTAAATAATCAGGATGGATACCTCGGCGAAAAAACAAACGCTTTATCTAAGTTTTATCCAATTCTACTTTCATTATTAGCTGCTAAACCTGATCTTATAGGACAATTGAAAAACAGTTTGGCTCCGTCATTATCCGATCTTTTTTCTCATAATGAGCAAATTAAGAATACTGTGCTTACCCATTTAAGCGGTACAGCACCAAATAATGAAATCGAAAATACCCTCAATAGCGCATTAAAACCGAGCCTTAATGCAATTTCTGACGTTGCCGGAAATGATCAACAAAGTATTGTGAACTATTTACGTCAGCATGCTGAAACGATCCGTTCATATTTACCAGGATGGGCCGTGGGCTTATTAGCTCCATTAGGTATTGGAGCTGGTTTATCTTCCGTCACATCATCGACAGCACCGCCACTTGCAGCAGCAACAGAGACTACGGGCAAATCTCGTGGTTTTTTACCCATTATTGCGCTCATTATTCTCGGGTTATTAATTGCTTGGTTGTGGCGCTCTTGCCAGCATAAAGAAGCTACACCTGCCCCAGAAACTAAAGCTGCAAGCGGTGTAGAGGCCGCGGCTGCTCCAGCTACTTTAACTTTAAGCACCGATGATAAAGGTGCCGTGAGCCAGTGTCAGGCTGGAATTGGCGATCAAGGTTTCTTGGCGACTTTACAAACTCAAGTTAAACAAGTCTTTTCAGCTACTAAAGATTGTGATGTTGATACAAGTCAAACTTATGCGGCTGCTTTTACCGATAAGGATGCTTTGGCAGGTGTGTTGGGTGCATTAAAAGGTATTCCAAACGCTTCTTTAGAATGGGTGGGTGACAAGATTACATTGAAAGCAGGTGATGCTGCAGCGTTAGAAGCGTTAACTGCTAAAGTAAAAGCACTTGTTCCACATACCGAAGTTGTTGCCGCAGCGCCAGAAACAGCTGAACAGTCTGTAAGCAACAGTTTAAGTGCTTCAAAAACAGCCTTAACTGCAATTGACCCGAACAATGTAGATGTAAACGCACTAGTTAAAGCACTTAATTTACAAATTATTAACTTTGCGAGTGGCTCAAGTGACATTCCTGCAGATAACAAAGCTATTCTTGATCAAGCAGCAACCCTTTTAAATAAAGTGTCTGGTGTTAAATTAGATGTAGGTGGTCACACCGACTCAACAGGGAATGCCGCTGCTAATAAAGCGCTTTCTCAACGACGTGCTCAAGCAGTAGTAGATTATTTAGTTTCTAAAGGAGTGGATGCTTCTAAACTGGTTGCTAAAGGCCATGGTTCAGAACAGCCAGTTGCAGACAATACGACCGAAGAAGGACGCTTTAAAAACCGTCGTATTGAGTTTTCAGTAGCTCAATAAAAAACAGATTTTATTGAATTCTAATTTGAAAAAAGCTTCTCATTTTGAGAAGCTTTTTTTATAGAAATAAATATTGTTAGGTTGGCATGAAAATTAGTTTGTTAGGGAGTGGGCGTGTTGCCTTCCATTTGGCAAAGGCACTTTTGGCTAAGGGACATAACATCGTACAAGTCTATGCACGTGATTTTGAGAAAACCAAGAAGTTTGCAGAGCAAATTCAAGCGAAAGCATGTCAGTCTCTTCAAGAGTTTCAACCAAGCGATTTAATTATTCTAGCTGTTTCAGACAGTGCTATTACTGAACTTGCAACGCAGGTACACGAGTTATTTCCCGAAATGCTTATGGTTCATACTTCGGGGAGTACAGACATTCAAGTCATCAGTCAGGTACATGAAAAAGCAGGGGTGTTTTATCCATTACAAACATTTAGCTTAGAAAGAGATGTTGATTGGAAAGCCACACCATTATTTGTAGAGGCGACCAATAAAGATGACTTAGCAATACTTTCTGATTTAGCAAATAGCCTAAGTAAGCGAGTGTATCAATACACCTCCAAACAACGTTTAACTTTGCATTTGGCAGCCGTGTTTGCCTGTAATTTTAGTAATTATTGTTTTGATATGGCAAAGCAAGTCGTAGACGCGGAACAGGTCGACTTTGGCTTGCTTTATCCATTAATTCTGGAAACAGCAAAAAAAGCTACTGAAAATGATCCAAAGCAAATGCAAACAGGACCTGCAATGCGAGGAGATCAGAATATCTTGGCAATGCATCAAAGCTTATTAGCCCAAGCAAATCGAGATGATTTAAAACAGGTTTATCAACTTTTAAGTGATGGCATCGTAAAGCGCCATCACTCATCTTAATTTTAAGAGGTTAAGGTTGACCGTTATTGCCCCATTTTAAAAAGCCTTTACGCTGATTTAAACGTTCAAAATATTGGTCGACATGTTTAAGCGCTGGATGGTCAAAAGGAGTTGCTTTCCAGCGTTGTACAGACAGCCCAATTGGTATATCGGCTAGGGTAAACTCAGTACCTGCAACATAGGCTTGTGTTTTTTCAAGTTGTTGATCGAGAATCTGCATTTGTTTATTCCACTGATCAATACCTTGTTGTAACAAATTCGGGTCTTGATGAAGGGCTGAATGTCGAATGAGCGACATAAATGCATAAGTCCAGCTGTTATTCAGTTCTATAGCTTGCCAATCAATCCACTGGTCAATAATAGCTCTTTGCTTAGCTTGAATTGGGTAGAGTATATGGTCTTTATCATAAGCATTTGCTAGATAACGTATAATGCTATTCGACTGCCAAAGGACTAAGTCGCCATCTAAAATCACTGGAATTTGACCATTAGGATTTAATTGCAAAAATTCAGGAGATTGAGCGGAGCGGAAGCCTATACCCCAATCTTCTCTCTCATATGTAAGATTTAATTCGTCACATAGCCATAAGACTTTGCGAACATTAATAGAATTATCACGCCCTAAGATTTTTAACATGCGTTGTCCTTAGTATTTTTTAGTATGGCAAGTACCTTTTCTATAAATAACGAGATTGAGTTCAATTGGCAATCATTAATTAGTCAGAAAAATGGACAAGATAAGTCATAGGTTTATTTAATTTTTAATATTGAAATGAAAAGGGCCTAGTTTGTTACTAAGCCCTGTTTCTTACTTAATCTTCTTAAAGATAAAGTCATTAATCTTATGACCTGACTCTATGCCACGGCGTTCAAACTTAGTCACTGGGCGCCATTCTGGTCGAGGATAACTGTTGCCTTTACCAGCCAAGTTTTCAAGGTTTGGACGGTTGTCTAAAACATCTAACATCCATTCAGCATACGGTTCCCAGTCTGTTGCAGCGTGGAATGTGCCACCAAGCTCAAGTTTTTGTTCAACCAATTGCATACGTTCATGAATAACGAAGCGGCGTTTGAAATGACGTTTCTTTTGCCAAGGGTCCGGGAAGTAAAGTTGTACGCAGTTGATACTGTTGTCAGGCATTTCACGTAGTACTTGAATTGCGTCAGCATCGAGTACACGTAAATTTTTAAGCTCTGCCATACCTGCTTCATAGACACATTGAGCAATGCCTGGTACATGGACTTCAATACCCACATAGTTGCGTTCAGGGTTCGCTTTAGCCATAAGCACTAAAGAACGGCCCATACCGAAACCGATTTCAACTGTTAAAGGGCGCTCCGGATGCTCAAAGTGCTGACGTAAGTCACCCACGGGATATTCCAAAATTAAATCGCGATGTTGTTCTAAAGCCGTGCGTTGAGACGTATTGAGTGGGGCTGAACGACGCATAAACGTCACAATTTCACGGTGTTCAGGCAAATTGTCCAATTCTGCAATTTGCGTTTCTAACTGATCGATCGACATAACCTTGGCAATATTGAAATTCAAATGCGGTATTTTAAGTCTTCAGGTGGTCAAGTCAAATGTTTCGGTGTTTTTCTTCATGTAGATGTCATGATCAATATTTAAGCTAAGAGGCTAATTAAAACTCACATGAACATTTTTACTCATGAAAACTTTTCAATTAAAAACACTTTCGGTTTTTTTAAGTGCATTAGGTGCATTTTCATATAGTTCTGTTGCTCAGGCACAGCTCATGTTTAGCCAGTATGTTGATGGTAGCAGTAATAAAAAAGGGTTAGAAATTTATAACCCAGATGGTACTACTGTTAACTTGGCTGATTATGAAATTCAACAATTTAATAATGGTGGGACTGCGAAAACAGCCACTTTCCGTTTACAAGGTACACTTGCAAGTAAACAAAAATTTTTGGTGGGGCGTTCAGAGTTACAGACAGAACTTGGCAATAAAGTAAATCAAGTGGCTGCATTGTCTTTTAATGGGGATGATGCAGTTGTGCTTGTTTATAAAGGCACACCTGTAGATCGTTTTGGCCGTATTGGGGAACGACCTGAGGCAGGATGGGGAACTGCTGTTTCAAGCTTGGGAAATAGCTTTAAACGTATTGAAACTGAAAATCCAGCTTTGAGTATTGATCCGACAGCAGCATTTGATTTGGACCATTCATGGACAGCATGGGCAAACCGAAATGATTTTACAAATCTATCAGGTTCTACCACTCAACCTCCTATTGAAACGGTCAGCTGTTCAAGCTCAGATACACCAATTGCCGATTTAGCAACATCAGCACAAAACCAGACTTATACCGTGCGTGGGGTAATTACTGCCGACTATCGTTATGCAAATGGTTTCTCAGGTTTTTATGTTCAAACACCTGATACGAAAGCACGTGCAAATGTGAGCAATGCTATTTTTGTTTATATTCCGAATAGTAGTGCGGTGAAAGGTGGACAAATTGGTGATGAGGTTATTTTACGTGGTCGTTTAACCAGCTATCAAAATCAGCTACAGATTGACCAATTACAACAAGATATTCAAACCTGTAATAGCAATATGGCAAATCAGGTTCAGCCAATTAGCCTTGAACTACCATTTTCGAGTTTAACAGGCAGTTCAACCCATTCTCCGCAGCGTTATCAAGGCATGTTGGTGAAATTGCCTCAGACTTTAACGGTGAGTGAGAATTATAATTATGGCCGTTATGGTGAACTATCTTTAAGTTTAGGTCGCTTATATATTCCAACCAATTTATATCCAGCGCTATCTCCTGAAGCTAAAGCTCTAGCTCAGAAAAATTTATTATCTAAAATTATTTTTGATGATGGTTATAACAATCAAAACCGTACACCATGGTTACCTACAAATTTTAGTGCTGCCAATACATTGCGTTCAGGCTACCAGCTTAAAAATCTCGAAGGGATTTTAGAATATCGTTTTAACGGTTGGCGCGTACAACCAGTGCTTGGACGTACGCAACCAGAAGTTGTTACTCAAACAAATCCACGCCAGAGTGTCATTACAAAAAATGCCAATCATATTCGTGTAGCTTCATTTAACGTCTTGAACTATGACAATGGTGCAACGGGTTTCCCAACAGAGCGTGGTGCAAACACACAAGCAGAGTTTGATAAACAGCACCGTAAAATTGTGAGTGCATTAAAAGCGATTGATGCTGACGTTTACGGTTTAATGGAAATTGCCAACAATGGCTATGGCCCAAACAGCGCGATTGCTCATTTAACCAGTGCACTAGGTCCAGACTGGAAATATGTTATTCCTGAAAATCTGGATCGTTTAGGTAATGATGTTATTGCTGTTGCGATTATTTATAACAGCAAGCGTGTGAAGCCTTTAAATAAAGCTGTTGTGCTTGATTTAGGTGATAAAAACCGAACAACCTTAGCTCAAACGTTCCAAGCTTTCCGTGGTAATAAAACATTTACTGTTATTCCAAACCATTTGAAATCAAAAGGATGTAGTGGAGTAGATGCCAGCTCTTCTGATGCAGATCAAAATGATGGTCAGGGATGCTGGAATCCAACCCGTGTAAAAGCTGTTGATCAAATTGTACAGTGGCTAGCAAAAAATCAGACGCAAGTGCCTAAGCAAAATGCTTTACTCGTTGGAGACATGAATAGTTATGCAAAAGAGGCGCCGATTTTGGCATTTGAAAAAGCCAATTATAAAGTCTTACTCAATGACGCTAAAGTTGGGCAAGGCGCTCAGGCGTACAGTTATGTTTTT
This sequence comes from Acinetobacter sp. EKM10A, assembly GCF_011075215.1. NCBI lineage: Bacteria > Pseudomonadati > Pseudomonadota > Gammaproteobacteria > Moraxellales > Moraxellaceae > Acinetobacter > Acinetobacter sp. EKM10A. The sequence goes on from NZ_JAALLK010000023.1 coordinate 34,177, forward strand.
GGTGTGGCAAGTGATGCAAATGGTAATGGTGGAGCGGGTAACTTAGACCATGCTATTGCTGATGCAGATTTATATCCAAAAGTAGTTCGTACTTTTGCTTGGCATATTAATGCTGACGAACCGACTGTTCTAGATTACAACGAAGAATATAAAACTGATGAACAAAAAGCTTTGTTCTATGGCGAAGATGCCTATCGTTCTTCGGACCATGACCCTGTGATTGTCGATCTAGATTTAAATGGCAAAGACTCGAATCAGCCAAATGATAACCAGAAAAGTCCAATTTTCGATTTCTTATCTCAATTAATGGAATGGATTAGCCAGCTTTTTAAACGTAGTTAACGGTAAAAATGCGTGATGTGAATGTGTTTTATCATATTTTAAACAATCGTCACGCAAGACAACTTGCAAGGGAAAACTTTTTCAAGAATATTAGGTAGTGTAAGTAATTTATAAATTTACGCTTTTTTACAATTAAGGAATTGTACAAACCTTGCAGGTTTTTTAGAACCAATTTAAAACGTTAATGTGAGATAACAAGGATCAGATATGAAATTATATTATTCGCCAGGCGCATGTTCTTTAGCTGCACATATTATTTTAAATGAAATTAATGTTGATTTTGATTTAGAACGAGTAAATTTAAAAACACATAAAACAGAAAAAGGTGCAGATTATTATGAAATTAACCCAAAGGGATATGTACCAGCTTTAGAAATTAATCCGGGATTAATTTTAACTGAAAACGTAGCGATTTTACCTTTCCTTGCTCAGCACGACCCTAAACAAGATTTGATTCCTCCTTCGGGCTTGGGCCGTGCGAAAGTATTGGAATGGTTGGGCTATTTAAATTCTGAACTGCATGATGCATACGCGGTATTTTTTGGGGCGCCGTTAACAAATGATGAAAAAACCAAAGCTTATGCTGAAATCGACCGTCTTTTAAAATATATCGATAATTATTTGGCTGAGTCGGATTATGACTATCTGGTAAATGATAATTTTGGTCCAGCAGATGCGTATTTATTTGTTTTAACAAATTGGTCAAACTCAATTGAGCATGATTTAACGCCATATAAACATATTATTGCCTTACGTAATAAAGTTGCAGAACGTCAGTCAGTACAAATTGCGATGCGTGATGAAGGTTTAATTTCATAAGCAATTTTCAAAAGCATTAAAAAAGCCCCTAAGTGATAGGGGCTTTTTTAATGCTATAGTTAATTAGTGTTGAGCATCTTTTTTCACATCAGCAGCTGCATTTTCAACAGCTTGAGCTGTATCAGCAGTCGCTTTACGTGCAGTAGCTTCTGTTTCAGCTGCAGCTTTAGCAGTCGCATCAGCAGCGTGGTCAGCAGCAGCATCAATTTTAGCTGAAGCGTTGTCTGTTGCAGTTGCAATATCGCTCGCAGCTTGATCACCAGCAGATTTGATATCTGCTGTTGCTTGTTGAGCAGCATTTTCTAAGTGTTCACCTGTAGTAGCACCAGTTTCTGGAGCTTTATCTTTATTACAACCAACAAGGGCAACAGTCGCAGCAAGACCTAAAGCAACAAGTAATTTATTCATTGTGTTTTTCCTTCTAATTCATGGCATCCAAAATTATGGATGTCTAAAATATAAACATAAAGTAACTGATTAATAAAGATCAAAAATTGTTAAAAAGTTGTAACTCTCGTATTAAAAAAGCCTAGCATTTTGTAATGCTAGGCTTGAATTAAATGATAGTGATTTGACCAGTTTTACTGCCCAGAACGAATGATGTAATCAAACGCAGAGAGTGATGCTTTAGCGCCTTCACCTGTAGCAATAATGATCTGCTTGTAAGGTACAGTGGTACAGTCACCTGCAGCAAATACACCTTTTACATTGGTTTCGTTGCGGTCATTAACAATGATCTCGCCACGGTTGGTTAACTCAACCTCACTGTCTTTTAAGAAGTCAGTGTTTGGAAGTAAACCAATCTGTACAAAGATCCCTGCAAGCTCTACCACATGCTCTTCATCAGTCGCAC
>NZ_JAALLK010000024.1:0-33872 GCF_011075215.1 Acinetobacter sp. EKM10A
AATAAGGTAGCTTAACTAGAGCAGAGTATCACTTATAAATAAGCTTTTAGTTGTTCAAACATGTGGGACCACCTCTGTTTTAGTTGGACAAATAAGTCCAACTAAAACATTTTTATATAGTTATAAGTGATTAGCCGCTTATCCCGAAAAAGTGAAGAATAATTCCTATAGCGCAGCAACCAGCTAAAGTAGTCATCATTCCAAGTTTGAAACGGAATAAAGCAAGCATAGCTATGATTGATAACATTAGTGACCATGGGTTAATGCTGGATAAAACTGGAACTTGTAAAACCATTCCATATTTATGAATTACATTAACTTCAGCAAATAATGTATGTAATGCAAACCACACTGATAGATTAAGGATCACTCCAACAACAGCTGCTGTAATTGTCGAAAGTATGGCATTTAAAGCCTTATTATTTCTTAATGCTTCAATATATGGAGCACCAATAAAAATGAATAGAAAAGAGGGTACAAATGTTACCCATTTCGCTAATATACCTCCAAGAGTACCAGCCAAGGCAGGATTCAATGATCCTGGGTCTCGATACGCTGCCATAAAGCCTACAAACTGAACTACACTAATCAGGGGGCCAGGGGTGGTTTCAGCCATACCAAGTCCGATCAGCATTTCACTAGGTTTAAGCCAATGGAAGTTTTCGACGGCTTGCTGTGCAACATAAGATAAAATTGCATAAGCACCACCAAACGTAAGTACGGACATTTTGCTGAAGAATAGAGCGATATGCGTATAAACATTATCTTTGCCCATTAAAGTAATAAAAGCTATAAGTGGGCCGAGCCATAAGACCAAACCAATGAGAGTAATTTTTAGAGCTCTTGTATGGGAAGGTTGTACATGCTCTGGGATCTGCTTAGCAAAAGCAGCATCAATAGCTGCTAATGAAGCATTAGAGCTATTAGCGTCAGAATGAGATGAGGAGGCGTTAAATGCTTTACTTCCACTTTTATTTCCGATGTAACCGATAAGCGCAGCAACTAAAATAATAAATGGAAAAGGCAAAGCAAAGATAAAGATGCCGATAAATGACAAGATAGCGACAATGACCATCACCTTGTTTTTTAAGGCTCGACGACCTACACGCATGACAGCTTCAAGAACTACTGCAAGTACGGCTGCTTTTAATCCAAAGAATAATGCTTGAACAATACTAATCTGACCATAACTTGCATAAATCCAGCTTAGTATTCCTAATGCAAGTAGACCCGGTAAAATAAAGAGAGTACCCGCAACGAGTCCGCCACGTGTTCGGTGTAATAACCAACCTATGTATACAGCCAACTTATGTGCTTCAGGACCAGGAACAAGTGTACAGTAATTTAAGGCATGTAAAAAACGCGTTTCACTAATCCATTGTTTCTCTTCAACTAAAATTTTATGCATTACTGCGATTTGCCCCGCAGGTCCACCAAAGCTAAGCGCAGCTACTTTAAGCCATACCCAAAAAGCTTCACGAAATGAAACACCATGAAGTTCATGTGGGGGAATGCTTTCAGCTAAAGCAGTGGAATCTTCATTTGTATTCATTGCTATTTCACCTAAATTTTTGAAATTTAAAAAGTATTTGATGCGTTTAATCATTCAGTACAGAGCTATTTTTATTAAAGCTAGACAATAGGCCATTAAAGATTGCATTTGATGCGACTAATAATTGGTCATCATCTGTAATGTTTTCATGTATTCCTGCAAAGACGGTTTCTATGCCTGAAGCTTCGGGTGGCTCAATCCCGCCAATATCAAGATAGTGGACAATCTCTGCAATTTTTTTCAAAGCAGGTGTTTCTAAATTAAAACTATGTAAAAGAACTTCGAAGGTAACCCAGTGATTGATATGACTGAAAGCTGCACCATCAAAATCGAATCCTAAAGCTTCTTCTGGACATTCACTTGGTGTTTCTAACCAAATAAATGTAGGAGTTGAATCAATAAAAGTCTTGATTAGCCATGCAGAGGCTAGACGATCAATCCAAGGTCTCTTACGAGTTGCCCATATTTTGTTTTGATAACTATTTTTATCTAGAAGTTGAATATGTGCTTGTATTGCTTGAGGCTCATTCACTTCACCAAGTCGAGCTATTGAAAGCTCTAAAGCAGAAAGTTCATTTAGTACCTGTGCTTGAGTCTCATCGGGGTAATAGTCAATTTCTACGAGTGCATCGATACTTTTTCTTAATTTACGGATTTGCTTGAGCAGCTCTTTCTTTTCATCTTTAGATTGACGATCTCTTAACTCAGAGAGTTGTTTATAGAGGACATCGTATTCTTCTTTTCGACTGAAGAAAGGAGCTAATTCAAGGTTTAAAGGCTGCTCCGCATGGAATACATACGCAGAGCCTTGCTCTGAAATAACGTCACTTGCAATAGGATCAAATTTCTCGCTATGAGAAATGGGAAGTAAATACACACCATCTCTAAGGATTGCGGCTCCACTTGCTTTAAGAGAACGCCATACTCTCATACGTGTAGATGTGTTCTGTGTAGGCAAAGAGGATATGAGTAAAGATATTTTCATGTTGTATACTCAACTTATTTGTTAAATATATAACATTAATTTGGCTTGGATACAAATATGAAGAATCGATTTCTTATATCAAAAGAAATATTAAAGGGCGGAAATGGCTAAAGAAGAATTTTTTAAGTTTTTGATTTTATATAAATTATTTGGTTTTATTGTTTCAATATACATCAATATTTGTGAATTCAGTATTACTCATCACAAAAAAAATTGTTTTAGTTATAATTAAATTATTGATTGTAAAGTGTCTAAATTGTAGGGTGTTCAAAAGTTGACTGAGAATTAGGTTATTTGTAAATCTCAGTCAAAATTTTAATTTTTAGAAGGCGCTTATCGATTTAAGATAACATCAGCTAATTGATGGGCAATTTCCTCAATACTATTTACAGAAGTATTTAAGGCGACTTTATCGGCTAAATTCGGACTATAATCTAAAACGTCATTTTTAGTAATTTTGTGCCAAATCGGTAAAATCATTTTATGGCCATTCATTTCTCGAGCTACTAAGCCATCAAGTTCATAGTTGGTCCAGTCTTTCTTAATAAAGTCAGTTGAAAGAACAACGGTACCGTATTTAGAGTTTCGGAGACCACTATCAATTTTTTGACGTAAACTGTCCCCAACTTTTAACGTGAATTCATCGTACCAAACGTTTACTCCAAGTTGCTGTAATGTCTCTGCAAGCGGTCTGACAAAATCTTCTTTATCTTCTGAAGCGTGTGAAATAAACAAATCATATTCTGGTTCCGTCTCAGGTATTGTATTGTTGTAAGATGATATTGAAACATCAGTAATATATTGGGTAGAAGCTTTAATAGCATCAATTTCACGTTTCAGCTTCTTTTGATGTTCAATTTCGTCTTTCTGCTGTTTTTTAGTCAGGACCTCTAATTTTTTTCTTTCCAGTATTTCTTCTTTTATAAGGTTCTGCTTTTCTTTCAGCAGCTTATTATCAATATCAATCTTTTTCTTTTGTAAGTCTGAAAGTTTTGATTGTATACGAGCGTTTTCTTGTTCTTTCCTACTAATTTCTGATAACTTTGTTTTTAATGTAGAGGGGCTAGTTGTCTTCCCGATAGAATTTTGAATTTGTAAAATTTTAGAAATTATATCAGCTCCCTTTTTCTGCTCTAAGCTCATTCGATGAGTAATATCTGCTAACTCCTTATTTAACCTTGTTATGGTACTGCTTATAGTTTGTATTGACATGTTGGCTCTATGATAAATATAAAGGGTAAGATTATTATTTGGTTAGGCGAAATACAAGGTTTATGTGTTACATCACTCTGTAAGCGTAGAGCAGTGCTCTGCCCAATCTGCCATTAATTCTTTACGTTTATCTAGATAATCTCCACGCAAGTAAGAAGCTTCAACTTTATCTGGTAGTTTGTGCGCTAATACATGTTCACAGACTTCACGCGCATAATTAGTTTTTTCCGCAGACCAGTCACGAAAAGTAGACCGAAAGCCATGTGTGGTAATTATACGATTCTGTTTTGGATCAATATAGCCTAAGCCATTTTTTAGTTCTTGTTCATGCATACGCTTGATTAGTGTAGTCAATGGCATGTCGGAAAGCATTTCACCACTACGTGGGGCGGGGAATATAAAATCTTCTAATTGAATATATTCTCGAATGAACTCTTAATTGAGGTAAAATTACATGAACTGTCTTAGAATGGGTAGTTTAAGATGATTTGTAATTTACAATCATTAGCTTACTAAGCAAGAATAGTGTCAGGTGAATGAAATATAAACAAATGATTGGTTGAAATTTTATTGTAGTAAAAATAACAGTAAAAAACTAAAATTAAATTATTTTTTGTATGTTTATCAGTGGTTTGGTTGTTTAATTTGACTAACACCGCTTCCGCCAAATTCTAAAAGCCCCTGTTTAAAGCAGGGGCTTTTTTTATATCTATTATTTTACCCCTCATCCTCCCCTATATAAAAATTTAGATTGAGTTGGGTAGAATTAGATTCCAGTTTAATTTTATATTTCATAATTTCTTAAGTCTGAATACTAATTTTTCTAGTATTTAATATTTAGCGTGTTGTTTTTTCTCAAAATCATGAACCATTCGAATACGTTCTTCAGTTGCAGGATGAGAAGATAAAGCATCAACAACAGCTATAGATAGCTTATTATCTGAAGATTCTTTTTGAGAGGTTGGTGAGGTGGACTGACTTGCTTTATTTAGATCTTCTTCTGTTTTATCGTTTAAACGTTGTAAGAAATTTGCAAAGTGTGAGACTTCTATATTTTTCCTATCCATCAGCTGTAATGCATATAGATCGGCTTCGGACTCAAATTTACGTGAGTAATTTGCACCAAGCATAGCAGCAGGTAACGACGTAAATAAATCTGAATTATCACCTGTCATCGCAATGTATAATACACTTAGTCCTAAACTAGTTAATCCTTGTTGTAAACTGTGGCGATAAACTAAATGTCCTTGTTCATGGGCTAATACTCCCAATATTTCTTGATTATTATGGGCTATTTGAATCAGTTCATCTGTAATGATAATTGTATTATTGGGTAGTGCTACAGCATTTGCCCCTAATCGATTACCTTTACGGAACACTAGTTTGGCTGGTTTGTTTTCAGCAACAGTATTCAAATATTGTTTAGTAATTTGGTCTTTTTGAGTTTGAGCTAATTGGCTAGGTGCAGTCCAATTATTTAGTACATAATTCTCGGCTTCATCTCCTAGTTTCTTTAAACTATTCTCTGGTAATTTAAAAGCAACATAATGGGAAGTGGCGGGAACTCCCCATTTTACTAAACTGATTCCGAAAGTAATCACAAAAATTAAACTAAAAAAAATAAGATTTGGAGAACGTTCAAATTTCCAGATCGAATGTTGAATCTTTTTAGTTGAATAATTAAACCATTCAGGTAATGCACCATGAAATTCAATTCGTGCATCATCGTCTAATTCAATTACTGGATGTAACTGTCCCAGAGCACCAATCAATTTCATATCAGTGTATTGTTAATGACGCTGTTGTTCTAATTGCTCACCATATCGAATCAGAACTTCAGTTTCAGATTGAGCTGAAATCTGAGCACGGTATGGTTTAGACACTATGCCATCATAGAAAATGATATCTACTGCTTGGGACATAAATTATTAAACTCAGATTATTATAGGGAGATATCAATATCAAAAATATCACTGATTTCTTCAGCTAAAGCACTTTGTTCTTGCTGAGCTAGATTCATCATTTTATCTGGATCATCTAGCAAGATTAAGCTCATTGATTCAACCTGATATTTGTGAATGCGAACAGCGGCCCAAGCAGACATTAAACCTAGGGTTAAGATTTTTACTACCCAGTTTGATGCTACAATCCATGCAAAACGCCATTGATTACAGTCTGTTTTAAATTGACTGTTTCCAACTGTAGTATTGTTCCATGTAGTAATGAAAAGACGCGCAGCAATTAATGGATAAATAAATAGTCCAATAATGGCATACATCATAAATATCCCAAAGATTACAGAATTCGATGAGAACCCGGAAAGTGTTCCTAAAATACTAAAATAAATAATTGAAAAGATAGCAATGATGCCAAGAGCAATAAAAATGGGTACATAAACTGCAGCCATATATGCAGTCCAGTTCGCGTTTAATTTAAAATTTAATTGTCCAGCATATAGGTGATTAAGATAATATTTTTTATATAGCCAAATAGCTACAGGCGTAAAAATTCCTAATGTGAAAATATATACCAATATACTTAAAAGGAAAATTTTATAAGATTCTTTTATAGTGCCACCAAAATAAAAGCGTGCGTTACCATACTTACTATTTCTTGCAGTAAAACGTAAAGTAGCGCGAATTAGCCAAGGCACAGCCATATATAACACAACTATTCCAACTACAGTTGCAATCATTGAATACTGTGATGAAATTGAAAATGCTACGTAAATTCCTAATGCAATTAAACGCCCAATCAAAATCTTGGTTGGAATACCAGTAAAATCAAAACGACGTTCAAAAAACTCTGTATTTCCATAGAAATAACGTAAACGACGAACTTTAGCCCAAGGTGCATATAAGCTTAAAGTAATAATAGTTAAAAGAATATTAACGATCCAAATTCCAAAATATTCTGAGGCATTACCGTGAAATTTAAAATGATGAATACCTGAGTGTGAAATTGGTGGACGTGTAATACTTTGATCCTCATTTAAATCTTGAGGGAATGATGGCAAAGCTTGGTCTTGCATTTTATTCTCTTTCTTGAAAATATATGATCATGAATGAATGTAATAGATAATTAGAAAACTATTGAGGAATATTATATATTTTTTATAAATTGAAATAAATAGGATAAAAAGCAAACAATAATTTATTATGGCCTTTTACTGAGTTGTGTGGAAAAAAATTATTGCAAGAAATTTACATAATAGTTTTGAAGAGATATTGATGCATTATTATATTTTTAAATTTAGTAGTAACACTAATTTGAATTGGAACTTTTCTACATCGTTTATTTCATACTATTCACCTTCCTTGGAGCTAATAGAATATATCTTTATAAAATTTATTTTTATTAAAAACTTAAATAATAAAAAATAATTTATATAAATAGCTTATATTGCTAATGAGAAATTTTGTCGCTTACGCCAAATTCAAAAGTCTTTGTGAAACCGAAGATTTTTTAAGCCAAGGATAAAAATTACAACTTCATTTAGCTTAAATATTGCTAACAAATCCTGAAAATTTCATATAAATCAAACAAGTATATAATTTAATCAAAATTATTTTATTTATATAATATCTTTTTTATTTTCATCATCTTAGTGTTAAAAGCTTTATCGATCAAAATTGAACAAGTCATTTGTCGAACGTTTAATTATTGATATATGATGTGCCCATATTTAGAAACTGTTTCAAAACATAATTCTATTGTTCAGCGTGCAAATTCACGGAAGGAATGATGCTGAAATCAGGCTTCTAAACCCTATATCTGGAAATTATATCCAGCCAAATATTGCATTTCGACCCAATGGTTGGAAATGTCTCGCTCTGATTTAGAGTAGGCATTTCCTATTTTAGGATATATTTATGAAAAAATTATTTAGCGTACTGTTCAGTGCCTCTGTACTGACACTGACTGCATGTAATAAGCAACCTGCACAAACTGAAAATACAGCAGCAGCCAAAGATAAAACTGAGTCAGTTCGTACAATTAAATTGGTTTCAACAGGTTCTGATACGGACGTATGGAAATACGTAGCAACACTTCCTGAAACTGCTCAAGCGGGCATTAAACTCGAAGTGACCAATTTAACTGACTATGTTGTGCTCAATACGTCTGTAGCAAGTGGCGAACAAGATGTAAATGCGTTCCAGTCATTCAACTATTTGGCAGCTTATAATGCTTCAAATAAAGCTAAAGTTGCTGCTGTTGCGACAACTTACCTAGAGCCAATGGGTATTTATGCAAATAAAGTTAAAACCGTTGATGAGTTCCCACAAGGCGCTACCATTGCAATTCCAAACGATACTGCTAACGAAGCTCGTGCATTAACATTATTGCAGTCTGCTAAATTAATTAAACTTAAACCAGGTTTTGACCCTGTAAAAGGGACAGTAAATGATATTGCTGAAAACCCTAAAAACTTACAATTAAAACCTATTCAAATGACAACCGCAGTTCGTGTTAAAAACGATGTAGATGCAATTGTGTTGGGTAATACATTGGCACTTGAGGGTGGCCTCAATGTAATGAAAGACGCAATCTTCCGTGAGCCAATCGATCAGTCTACTAAGCTTTATGTCAACTTATTGGGTGTTGCTGAAGTGAACAAAAATGACCCGATCTATACGAAGCTTGGTGAACTTTACCATTTACCTAAAGTTCAAAAGTTTGTAAATGAAAAATTTGGCGGCACAAAAGTTGAAGTGAACAAGCCTGTTTCTGAATTTGCAGACATCAAATAAGTAATTTTTAATTAAAATTATTTTTCAAAGCTAAGTCACGGTTATCGTGGCTTAGCTTTATTTCATTTGGAATAATGCCATTTTCTTCCTCCGTATATGTATCTAGAAATATTTTTCGCCCAACACTATTTAAATGCATTAACGCTTTCTATAGGAATTCCTCTTTAATGGGAGGATCGAAGATTAAGTCTTTATTATCCAGTGTGTTCATTCTCTTTATAAACCCTACTTTAACAATAACTTGTTAATTATTTATCCTTACTTTTTAATGATCTAATTTAAATCAAATGTCATTTTGTGTGCTTGACTACAAGAGGGTGGAATACTATTCTTCGCATGCTGGCCACATTGCCAGTCGGTTTTAGCAGACCGTTCCGAAAAGCATTAAAAGAGCAATCTTTTAGTGACGAACCCTCGTGCCCCCTCTACGGCGGAACGGGAGGGGGACACCTTCGGGTGTGCTGGGTTTTTTCGGCCAGTCTGCTAACCCCCTTTCGTTCTGCCACCATAATTTAAATGTTTTGGCAGAACTCCCAATAAAAAGGAGTTGGCTTTGCATATCCACTATTTCTTGGCAGCCTTTGCCAAAAGCTATAACGACACAACTTAAAAATTTAAAGCAGCTTGATGGCCTTTAGGGTTTTCAGGCTTTAAGTCATTACGGCTCAAAAAACTTGCATTAACTATAAAACTTGAGATGTGCCAAGCACAGTCTTTATGGCTTTGCTGTGCCTTTTTTTTCTCCCAAAAAAGTATCTCATTTAGAAACAACAAGAATTTATAACGGTAAAACTATGCCAAATTTAGAAACCTCTTCCAAAAAATTACACGTTATTCGTACGGCTATAAACTTATTTACCACCTATGGATTTCACACCACGGGTGTAGATCTGATTGTTAAAAAATCTGAAATTCCGAAAGCTACGCTCTATAACTACTTTCACTCAAAAGAAGGTTTAATTGAAATGTGCATCGCCTTTCAAAAAAGCCTGCTGAAACAAGAAGTGCTCGCGATTATTTACTCAAACCGTTACTGCACGCCAATTGATAAGCTCAAAGAAATTGTGGTTCTACATGTTAACTCTAACAGTCTGTATCATTTGCTACTTAAAGCTTTTTTTGAAATTAAAGGGGCATATCCTCAGGCTTACCGTATGGCAATCGAGTATAGAAAGTGGCTAATTCGAGAACTTTTTGACCTAATTTTTAGTTTGGAAACTCGCGCCTTAAAACCTGATGCCGATATGGTTTTAAACCTAATAGATGGTTTGATGTTTGGGTTTTTAAGTACTAATAGTTTGAGTGAAAGGGATGAGGTGTTGGAGCGGTTTTTTATGCCAGTACGCTAGAGAGGAAAACTAATTAATTGCACAGCATATGATTTTAGGTTTTTATTCTTACTTGTTTCAGTTGGCGATAATTTTTAATTTTAACTCTGATTTATAGCAAATTAGCATAATTTACTCAGGTTTTAGTATTATATTTTTTTCCTATAAAATAGTTGTAAGACTAAGGTTGAAACTGAAGTTAATATAAACAAGATAGACAAATCTGTCTATTTTTTATAAAATATAGTCGATTGCAACTCAAATTTATAAAATAAGTGATGTTTAATAATATTTTTCAGATCTTAGAGAGTTTTGGTTTTCTCTCACAGCATCGTTCGGTGTATCTCCAGTTTTCAGATGCATCCCTGAATAGTCAGGTTTTTTTACAACGTATAGATGGGCAACATTATCTTAATCAGGGCATGACAGCCGAGCTGATTTGTTTATCAACCAATGCTCATATTCCACTCAAAACATTTATTGGGATGCAGGTTGCTGTTGATCAAGTAACAGATCGAGGAAGTTTTTTCCGTACTACAGGTATTATTACTGGAGCATCACAAGGGCAAAGTGATGGTGCTTTAACTTTATATAAACTTGCTATAAGTGATCCAACTTATCTCTGGCATAAACGCAGAAATAGCCGTGTGTTTATGAACAAGAGTGTGAAAGAAATTAGTGAAATTCTGTTTCAAGAGTGGCAAGGAAAAAGCCCATTATTTGCTTCTAGTCTGACTCTAGATTTGAGCGGCTTGAAACAGACCTACGATGTCCGTCCTTTTGTTATGCAGCTCAATGAAAGCGACTATGACTTTTTAACTCGCTTATGGCGTAGTGAAGGTATTAGCTGGCTCATTGATGAAGCAGAGCTTACCGTGGCGAGCAATATGGACAATATTCAGCCACAAAAATTACGTCTTATTGATGATAATAACCAATATCAAGCTCTGACAAGAAGAGCGATTCGTTACCACCGCAGTAGTGCAACTGAACAATTTGATAGCATGACCAGCCTAATGGCTGATCGCAGTTTACAGCCGACTTCTATATTTGTGCAGCGTTGGCAGCCAGATGTATTACAACAAACAGATGGGGCAGGTAGTGTCCAAAGTAAACATCAGCATAGTACTAACTACGACAATCAAAGCTTAAGTCTTGAAGAAGCATGGCACTTTAGTCCGGCATGGATGCAGGATTTAAATGGCGAAGATGGGGCAACCTCAGCAAGTAATCAACAACTAGAAAAGTTTAACCAGAACCTAAGTGCTTATTATGATGCTCAGTCTAAGCAGTTTATTGCAAAAACCACAGTACGAGATACACAAGTTGGCTATTGGTTTGAACTCAATGAACACCCTGAAATTGATCAGCATGAAAGCACAGATAAAGAGTTTTTAATCATAGGTAAGAATTATTATAACCAAAATAATTTACCCAAAGATTTAAACCAGCAAATCCAAACTTTAGTTCAACAAAGCGATTGGCAAGCGAGTAATACCGACGAACGTCAAGCGAATCAGTTAATTTTACAACGTCGTTATATTCCAACAACACCAGCTTATAACCCACAGACTCATAGCCCAGTCGCTCATCCACAACGTGCGAAAGTGGTGGGTCCTGAAGGTGAAGAAATCTATGTAGATGAGTGGGGGCGTATTAAAGTCCGCTTCCTATTTACCCGCAGTGATGACCATAGCCATGATGGGGGCGCAGGGACCAACAACAATGATACCGATTCAGCTTGGATTGACGTTCTAACGCCGTGGGCTGGAGAAGGTTACGGTGCACGTTTTTTACCGCGTATTGGTGAAATTGTTGTTATTAACTTCTTTAATGGTGATATAGACCGACCGTTTGTGATGGGTAGAGTGCATGAGGCCCAGCGCTATCCGACCAAATTTGATAATAAAGGTAAGCTTCCTGATACTAAAAAGCTCAGTGGTATCCGTTCTAAAGAAGTGTCAGGTAGCGGTTTTGGGCAACTCAGATTTGATGATACACCGGGACAAATTAGTACCCAACTCCAAAGCAGTCATGGTGCAAGCCAGCTAAATCTGGGGAAATTGAGCCATCCTAAAGATAAAGCAGAAAGTGAAGACCGCGGAGAAGGTTTTGAACTGCGTACGGATCAATGGGGAGCATTACGCGCGGGGCAAGGTTTATTGGTATCCACCCATAAACAGGATAATGCCAAAGGAGACCACCTCGATGCCGAAGTTGCGAAAAAGCAACTTGAGGGTAGTCAAACCAACAGTAAAGCACTGAGTGACATTGCTAAAAACCAGAAAACCGATGAAATAGAGTCGCTTGAACAGTTAAAAGATTTTGCCTCACAAATTCAGCAGCAAATCGCTAAATTTGAAAAAGCTTTACTCCTTTTAAGTTCACCGGATGGTATAGCTTTAAGTAGTTCAGAAGATATTCACATCTCGGCTGATGCACAAATTAATCAGATTGCTGGAGACAGCATTAATATAAGTACTCAAAAGAATGTGATTGCCCATGCCCAAAATAGGCTCAGCCTCTTTGCAGCACAAAGTGGACTAAAAGCTGTTGCTGCACAAGGCAAGGTAGAAATACAAGCTCAGGCAGATGCACTGGATGTACTGAGTAAACTTGGAATTACTATTTCATCAACCGATGACAAGGTCATCATTAGTAGCCCGAAAGAAGTCAAAATCACGGGCGGCTCATCGCAAATTACTCTAAATGGTTCAGGAATCTTTCCGAAAACTGGTGGGAAATTCCAAGTCAATGCTGGACAGCATTTGTTTATGGGAGGAGCGAGTGCAAACGCCAGTGCTCCTGAGTTGCCTAAAGCTAAACCTATGCAGGGAGCATTGGAGCTACTGCGGAGTTATGGTGGAGATAACTTCTTCAAGCAAAATAGCTATAAAGTCATTGATTCATTAGGTAAGCAAATTACGGGCAAACTCGATGGAAATGGTTTTGCACAAGTAACAGGTATTGCACCCGGACCAGCTAAAGTAGTTTTTGAGAAGGATAATACAAGTGCATGGCTACAAAGCAGTGATTTTAAACGTAATTATACGTGGGCTGAACCAGTCAAAAGTGTTCAAGGATTAATGAAAAATGCCCTAGAAGCAGTGGGGCAAAATACGATGTCTCAGTTGCAAAATAATCTTCTTTCAACGGATAAAAATAGTTTCAAAAACTTAGGTAAGAATACTTTAGATAATTTAGCTGGCCAAACAGTAGCCCAGATTAAAAATCAGGTAACTAATACTGCCCTTAATACTGTTTCAAAACAACTTAATCTCAATTTATCTGCCGATCAAATGAAAAGTCTTGGTCAAATGGCGACGAATCCAAGTCAATCTCTTGAAATGCTTAAAGAGCAGGGCGGAGATTTTTTGAGTGATCAAATGACCGCAAAATTATTTAAGACCACAAATCAAGAGTCACCTATTCAGCAGGGCAATTTAGATACTTTTGTACGGTCAAAAAAGTAGTTTGGATGAATAGAGCGATTCAACTTAGAAAAATATTGCTGCAATTGAATGAATTAAAGGTTTTATATTGATGGCTAAAGAGAATACACAACAGAAAGAAATTAAAAGACAACCTGCTGTTGAACTTGCTGTTTTTAACTTAAATAGCGTGACGGATGTAGCGGACTTGCAAATGATCGCAAGTCAGGTTCAGCTGTATTTACAAGTGTGTGGAAACACGACATTAGAACAAATAAAAAGTAAGGCCAATATAACCACGGTTGCTAATATTTTTGCATTGACGGGTAGTGTACTAGATCTAATGCTCTATGCTACAGATAAAAAAACTGGTGATGCTGCTGTACAACGTGGGGCATTACTTGCGGCAAATTTAATTGGTTTATTTTCAGAACCGAATAATGAAGCACATGCACGCATGGCTTTACGTCCGATGTTTGGCTTAATGGCAGAGTGCTTATATCGAGAAAATGGAAAAATTAAAGAAACGGATATTAAGCGTTTAGGTTTACATCTCAATGCGATGATCGCTGGAGATCTAGAGAACTTCTTAAAAGAGACTCAAGCGAAGTTAAGCAGTTTACTTATTAGCGCTACAACATTGGGTGTAACCATTCTACAAAGCATGGCAACCCCAGCAACAGGTATAAATGCAGGAATATCCACTGCGGCAGGTGCAAGTGCAGAAAAACGAGATCCGAAACTCAAATTTACCAACTGGGCTGTTCCACTCATTGATTTATTAGGGAAGCCAAGCCAAGCAAATCTAACCCCTAAAATACAACCAAATATAACAAGTCGTTTGCAACAAGAAGCAACTCAAGCTATTGCGGCTTTAAGTCAAACTTTACAGCAACAAGCAAATGCTGGCCAAAAATATACTTTGGCATGGCTATTACAAGAAGCACTGAAAGCTATACAAGCATTAGAAAATAAAGGTAATGCAAGTGTGCCAGTCAACCAGACGGGTGAATATGAACGGCATACGAAAGGAGACACTTTAGAATTTGTAAGTTTGCAGGCAGATGCTTTAAATGCTCCTCCATGTGAAGGTGCTGATTCACAATCTGGAAAAAGTATTAGCTATTCAATTGGTGCTGAACGGGTTCAACATGCAGACTTCTATTTACCAAAAATAGGTTTTTCTTTTATACGGCAATATAACTCACAAATGGATGAGTTTGATCAGAGCATGGTCGGTGCACGTTGGATGATGCCATTTTCCAATATGATTCAACGAACTGCTCAAGGCTATTTATTTATTGATAGTAAAGGGCGAAAGCATCAACTGCCAGCTTCTATTACATTTGAAACTTATGAAGTTCCTTATGAGGGAATAATAGTACAACCTCTTAAAAATGGAGATCTGGTTCTAAACTTTGGGGGAGACTGGACTTTTCAATTTCATCAGTTTTCAGTCGGACAGCCTTATCAATTGATTCAACAATTCAATGAAAAAACACAAGAAAAAATTGATTTAAGTTACCTTATTTTTGAAAAGGTTGCTTATCTTCAATGTGTTAATTTTCAATTAGAGCATGCTAAACACCAATTAAAATTTGCTTTTAATGAGCAAGTTAAAATTATGGCGGTGTTTTTAGATGATAACGCTGAGCCATTAGCGCGTTATGATTATGATACTCAAGGTAACTTGATTAAAGCCATTGATCAGAATGGTCATACAAGAACCTATGAATATAACTACTTTCATCAACTAACGCGTTATACAGATCGTACAGGGCGTGGACAAAATATTCGCTATGAATCAACAGACGCCAAAGCTAAAGCGATAGAAGAATGGGCCGATGATGGTAGTTTCCATACCAAACTAAAATGGCATCCACGTTTACGTCAAGTAGCGGTTTATGATGCTTATGATGTGCCAACTTATTATTACTTTGACCTCAATGGGTTTACTTATCGAACTCGTTTAGCGGATGGGCGTGAGTCATGGTATAGCCGTGATGGGAAAAAGCGCATTACTCGACAAATTGATTTTGAAGGGCGAGAGACTCAACAGGAATATAATGATCAAGATCAACTTGTTAAAATTGTGCAGCCAAACGGCGGAGTAATACGTTTTGCATATGATGAACAGGATAACTTAGTTGAAATTAAAGACCCAGAAGGCAGTATTTGGAAACGGGAATATGATGAAAATGGTAATCTTAATAAGGAAATCAATCCATTAGGGCATATCACACAGTACAAATATAACAATGATAATCAACTGGTTGAAGTCATTGATGCAAAAGGTGGTGTTAAGAAAATTCAGTATAATGAATTGGGGCAGATGATTTCATATACCGATTGCTCAGGTAAGAGTAGTACATGGGAATATGATGAAGATGGTGTACTGACAGCTGAACAAACTGCAAATAATAAAGTTGTACAGTATTTTTACAGTACCAAAGGCCGAGATAAAGGACAGCTGCAAAGTATTATTTATCCTGATGGGTTAAAAGAATACTTTGAACATGATGAAGAAGGACGCTTACTTAAACATACCGATACCAAAGGTTTAGTAACGGAATATAAGTACAATCAAGTTGGCTTATTAGAGCAGCGTATTGATGCCAATCGACATAGTGTAGCTTATCAATGGGACAAACAAGGTCGCATTCAAAAGCTAATCAACCAGAATCAAGCCGAATATTTGTTTGGATACAATCCGTATGGATATTTGATACGTGAACAGGCCTTTGATGGAGAGGAAAAGCACTATAGTTACAATGAGAACGGAAGGATATTTCAAATCCGTCAACCAAATATACTGACCCAATTTGACTATTATGCAGATGGACAAATTGCTTCGAAAAGCTTTACCCATTTACATACAGGGCAGAAACAAACGGAACAATTTGACTATAACCTCAATAGCCAACTGAGCCGAGCCAGTAATGAGGTTAGCCAAATTGATTTCTATCGCAATGCACTTGGGCAGTTGGTTAGAGAGCACCAGCATTATAAAATTCCAGAACTGAAACCGCTCACAGCAGTATTACATTATGAATATGATGAGCTTGGAAATTTAATTAAAACAATTCGACCTGATGGACATACACTGAATCATCTTGTTTATGGTTCAGGGCATATTTATGCAATTGGTTTAAATAACCAAGAGGTTGTTTCATTTCAGCGTGATGATTTGCATAGAGAAACAACACGATTACTAGCAAATGGGCTTATTCAAACTAAACAATATAATGATGTAGGGTTACTGAGTTCACAGCTAATTCAACCTGAGCAAGAAACCCAAGACTATTTACAATATCAAGCACATAGACACTATCAATACGATCAAAACTATTTGCTTAGTCAAGTCGAAGATAGTCGTTTGGGTAGGCTCAATTATCAATATGACCCAATTGGGCGTTTAATCGCAGCTCAAAGTTTACATAAAACAGAAAGTTTTAATTTTGACCCAGCAGGTAACTTAATTGATTCTGACTCGGTATTAAGTCCGGCGCAAATTAAAAATAACCTTATTAAAAGTTATAAAGGTAAACACTATCAATATGACGCTCAAGGTAATGTGACAGAGATTATTCAAGCGGGCAAAAACCTTAAACTGACTTGGGATAATCAAAACAGACTTATTCGAAGTGATAATAATGGTCTAGTTACAGAATATGGCTATGATGTCTTTGGTCGTCGACTCTACAAAAAAACAACCAATGAATTAACCTTATTTGGTTGGGATGGAGATTTAATGATATGGGAGTCTGTCAAATCTGCACAGATGAGTTATACAAAGCACTATATTTATGAACCTGATAGCTTTGTTCCACTATTACAAGCAGGTTATAAGGATTTTATTCAACTGATAGAAACTCCTGATTATCAGGAATATCAAACAAAACCTTATTCTATTTATAAAGACCCAGTATGGAATCGTAATCTTGGTAAAGAGCGTACTGCTTTAGAGCAGTTTACATTCTACCACTGTGATCAGGTCGGAACACCACAAACCATGACCAATATCCGAGGAGAGTGTGTATGGGAAATTCTCCAAGATACATGGGGCGCGGTGTCGCAAATTAAAGCACTAAATCAAGATAATCCATTTGAACAAAATAATTTACGCTTTCAAGGCCAGTATTACGACCAAGAAACAGAATTGCACTATAACCGTTATCGTTATTATGAACCTCATAGCGCAAGATATGTAAGTAAAGACCCGATTGGGTTAGAGGGTGGTATGAATACCTCTAGTTATGTAAGTGATCCAAATCAATGGATTGATCCAAAAGGATTAAATAGTTTTAATTATGGTGAAATGTTTGGTATTCCAGCTAGTGCCCAGTCAGGTCTAGCATATCAAGGTCAACGAAATTATGAGTGTTATGCTGAAACAGGAGAATTATGTAAAATAAAAGTGCCACCATTATTTGATTATGTTGCATGTAGCGGCGGAGGTTTAGGAATAGGAGTGGGCTTTGTTAAAAATCAATGGACTGGCGAATATTATATTAGTGGTTCGAAGGATTCGCTATTAATTCCTGTAGCAAAATCAGTTGCTCAAAATAAACAATTTAGCGCTAAAGATCTGGCAGGGGCTAGTTGTGTAGGTGGTAATATTCACAACATACCAAGTTATACCAAAACAACAATGACTATGGGCGAGATTACAAATGAATTTGTAAGTGGAGCTTCAGTTACTGTTGGTGGTGGAGCTTATGGAGCAGTAGCAAACGTAGTGGTTCCATTAGTAAGTAAAAGCAGTCCTGTAAAAGGTACGTGGGCCTCTGAGTTAGGAGTAGGAACACCAGGTTTCAATGTAGGTGTGAGCGGTACTGTTAGTGTTGATACAATTTTAGATGCTGTGAAACCTAGTAAGAAATAATAGATTAGAGAGATTAAGTAATGCAAACATGGAATAAAGCCTTTTTTAAATTTATGACTATTATTTTAATGGGTACTTGCTGTATTGCATGCGATCTTAGAAAAAAAAATGAAGTAACAGTTATTGAAAATAAGAATATAATAATTAAAAAATTTGAAAGTGATGCTGAATATATTTTTGGTAATCAAATTTTAGGTAAAAAAATATTTTCTTCCTATAATGCAGAACGATTAATATTTCAAGTGAAAGATCTAGAGCAAAATAGTGATAATTTTATAGATAAAATAGATGGTAGGTTGAATAAGAGGGGTTGGAACTATAAAGAAAAATACAAAGAAGCTTACATTTATTGTGATAGAGATATGAATCAACTTGAGTTAGTTCCTCCTATAAAGATAGGTACAGTTATGCAATCAGGAGAAGGACAGTCATTGAATCAGTTAGTAGATTATTGGAATATAGGTTTTATCCATTCTAGACATAAACGTTATGTATGTAATATGAATAGTTGATTGGGATAAATTATTATGATTGTGAGAAAATTCATATTTTCTTTATTCATTTTTAGTCTCTATTGCTCCCTAATAGCATGTAGTACTAAAGCAACTAGCTTACAAGAGCTTTCTAATGAATTATTTAGTACATATAAATACGAAGTTGATACTGATAGAAATAAAAGCTCTACTCAATTAATTGTGATAAAAATAAATAAAGAAAATTTTTCGATTAATGATTATAATGATGTTAAAAACAAACTATTAAGTAGAAAATGGGATTTTGTTGATTCATACGATAATTATTATAATTTTTGTAAAACTAATAATTATTCTATAGATATATTAAATCCTATTCATGATAGACATTATACAAGAGATGGTGATAAAGTTAATTTTAAAAGCAAAGATTATTGGTATTTTGCATTATACTTTAATAAATTAGGAGTTAATAATTGTATGGAATATTATGGTAAGTAAATTTGATTATTTAAATAAGATTTCTTGAATTTGTAGTATTTATTTTAATTTGATAATCTGGTTTTAAGTTTTAATTAGATTTGTTGAAATTATTGTTGAATCTAAATTTAATAGTTGGTACGCAAAATATAAGAAAGAGTTATGATTAAAATTAATTGTTTAATATTGATTACAGGTCTTAGTCTTTTATTATCAGGATGCAACAAAGATGTTGAAATAAAACCTCAATTTAAAATTTCGAAAGTTCGAATGAAGCTACTCCACATGATTATAGCAGTGTTCTTGCGGAACAATTTAAAGGGGAATTAAATTTTTTAAAGAACAATTGGATAAAATCTTTATTGATCAAAAATTTATTTTGAGGGATGAGGGTATTGCTTTTGCTCCTACTCAAAGCTTTCTTGTTGTTCAAATTCTTGTAGATAGATTAAATGAGGAAATCTATCAAAGAAATATTGTTCCTAGAATTAGAGAGAATGGTTGGATTCTTGAGAAGCGTATAAAAAATTCAGATGTTTTTTGTAATGGTAAGAAATATCAGTTAGAGGTTATTCGGCCTAAAGATTACTCTAAAGAAACTATTAATGAAGAAAATAGGTTAACTTTTACTTCAATTGAAAAAGAAAGGAATATTGGTATGTATTATCAAGAACAAGGGACATTGTACTGTGGAAATGAATTACCGATAATAAATATTTAGTAGAAAAATATTTAAGTGTAAAGATAAAGTTAAGAGATTAGTGAGGGGAAAATAAGTATGAAGTTAAATAAGTTGAGTTTGGTTGTTTTTATACTTTTTATATTTACTGGGTGTGGTGAAATTTATTCTCAACCTTCTGATAAATATCCATTTGAAGTGAAAATGAAAGCTTTATTAGGGGATAACCTTAAAATTGTGAACTCAATACGTAAAGCAGAAGTTCAAATTTCTTCTTTTAGATTTGAAAAAGATCCTAATAAATTGAAAAAAGTAATCAACCAATTAGAAGAAGATGGGTGGGTGTTAAAAGGCAAAGGACAAGGAGTTGATACTTATTGTTTAGGGAGAAATAATAGAATTAATGTTGTGAGCCCTACTATGATAGGTGTTTTTGATTACCAAGGTGGGAAACTCAATATAACAGATTATAATTCTGACGCTATATCTTATAGCTATAACAAATGGGGAGATGATATGTGTGAGCAATCTGAGGAGTAAATTTTTGAAATTTATAGTCTTATTTATTTAATTCGGTTTGGGGAGTTTAAATTTAAGATAAATATCTATTTATAAATGGTATAGGAAGATTCTTGATGATATTGGAATGATGGTGCTAATGGATTAATATTCTAGGCATGATATATTTATTTTAAACAGGATTTTAACACTATATAGCTTCGAGAGTCTTTATGGATAATAAGAAAAGTAACTTTATTGAGGATAGTCGTATTCTTGCATTTTGGCGTGATTTAGAAATATTTACTATACCTTCTGCTCCAACTTCAAAAGATAATAATAAATTCACAAAAATAATAACTTTAAGATTTGGTGAGAAACTACCTTGGGAAATGGTGGAATATCAGCCAACATTAAAGGATATGTATATCCATACAGTTTATATTGGTGTAGCAGATCAAGAAGAATTGACTAGACTTGTTTTGCGTAAGATTGTAAGCAAAGAGTTGAGTGATAAAGAACGTGAACGTATTTCGGGTACTGGGTGGTTAGCGTCTTTTACTGTAAACGAAAATGGATGTTTAAGTGCAGATAGCTATGCACCAGCCAGTTATGTATATGGTACCCAGGCTTTAAGTCAAGGAGAGCCCCTTATTGACTTAAATGCAAGACTTACTAGAGCTAAGGAGGAGTTTGCTCAGCGTTGTCATCGCTTAGTTCAATTGAAAGAGGATTATCGATGTTCATGGAAGGATTTGCAAAGTGAAACGGATTTAATTAGATCTATTTTTGCTCATGATGAGCAGATTGGATTAGATTGGCGAGTCGTAGTTGCTATAAAGCGATTACCTAGAAAAAAAGCGTTAGAGGATATTGAACAAGAGGTTAATTATCTGAACTCATTTTATTTAGATGATCTAGATAAAATGCTGAAACAAAGTTCATTAAGTCAACCATTTGGCCAAGCGTTATCTACATATCTCGGGGCTTCAATTATTCATGATAAGCGAATAGATATTTTAAAAAATCATGAAATTATGGGAAAACTTGTCTGTGCAGCCAATTTACCTATTGCGCGTTGGCCTAACGCACCAGATAGACCTTTAGTGTTGGCACAGCAGGCGGTAGTTGCTCATATAGAAAACTCATTGAAAAATCAAGATGGTATTCTCGGCGTAAATGGACCGCCAGGTACTGGGAAGACAACTTTACTGTGCGATGTTATTGCGACGGTTATTACTGATAGGGCTAAGCGAATTTCTGCACTTTCTACACCTGAAGCTATATTTAAACAGCCTATTCGGCTTATGGGACGAAGATTTTCACCCATTGTTGAGGAGTTGGTGCGAGATAGCTCAATAGTTGTCAGTAGCAACAATAACAATGCTGTAAAAAATATTTCACAGGAGTTGCCTGCTACTAGTAAATTAGACAAGCGGTATGAAACAGATTCTTTATATTTCTCTGAAGTCATAAGTGGAGTTTTTGATAGTCAACGAGTTCAGGATGAAAATCAAAAAACAATTCCTGCATGGGGTTTAATTGCTGCGGCTTTAGGTAACAGTACGAATCGGAGATCTTTTGCTCGTGCTTTTTTTAAAGAGGATCATATTGCTGAGAATGATGAGGAGGAGAGCAAAAATTCATTTATATCGATGAAACAAATACTTGAGGATGCAATTCCTCATATTAGTGCTTATTGTCGGAAATGGCACACAGTCAAAAGTGAATTAATTGAATTAATTGAAGAATTAGAGAAAAAGCGTTCAGTTTTAATAAAAGCAGAGCAGGCTTCACTTGTTATTTCAGAATGTATGGAGAAGAAGGAAGAATTATCGGAAACGATTACGCTCAAAAATGAAGAATTAAATAAGCATCAAGATTTATATCGTCAAATACAGGGAGAGTTACAAGACCAGGCTATTTTAATACAATCTAAACAGCAAATATTAGGGCAAATTCAGATATCACATGGACCTCGGTTATGGGATCGTCTATGTGCATTATTTGGTTACCGGACTCACCGTACAGAAGTCTATGATAAGCGAATTAGTGAAGCAACTTTATCATTACAAGAAACTACCGCTCGCTATGAAAAGCTCATCAATGATAAGACATCAAGCCATAAAATTATAAAAATTTGCGAGCAGGAGTTATTGAAATTAAATGATGAGCTTCTTGTAATAAGGCAAAAATGCGACAAGTTGATTTCCGATTTACAGGCGGTACACGCTTTAGGGGTAAGACATGTCATTGGGCCTGATTTTTGGAAATTATCGTTTGAAGAATTGCATAGGACTTCAGTAAATACTTCAGAAATTATCGATGATATTCGTGCCCGTATTTTTATTAAATCGATACAGCTACACAGACTAACGATTTTATCTAATGCCAAAAGATTTTTAAGTAATTTGAGAATGGTCGGGCAAATGCTTTCAGGAAATACCAAAGGTCTTTCCCTTCATGATCGTCCTGTAATTTGGGACAGCCTGTTTTTTGTGGTTCCTGTGGTTTCCACAACTTTAGCTTCATTTAGTCGGCTTTTTGCAGGCATGGGACAAGATAGTTTAGGGTGGTTATTAATTGATGAGGCAGGCCAGGCTACACCTCAATCTGCAGCAGGTGCAATCTGGCGAAGTAAAAGGGCTATTTTAATTGGTGACCCTTTGCAGGTTGAACCGGTATTTACACTACCAGATAGTGTAGTTGAGATTCTACGCAAACAAAATGATGTGGATTTATCTTGGTCTCCTGTCTTCGAATCTGTACAAACAATTGCTGACAGAATAACGCCATTTGGTTCATGGATTGATGATGGTAGTGGAGATAATCAATCAAGAATCTGGACTGGTATGCCCTTAAGAACACATCGTCGTTGTGATGACCCTATGTTTTCTATTGCAAACAGTATTGCTTATGCGGGTCAAATGGTTCAGGGGCGTGTTGATCGCGAAGGAAAGCCTACACCAGCAAATATAGCTTATGATATTGGTGTGAGTACATGGATGCATGTAGATTCAATAGATTTTGCTCATCCTATTAATTCTGAAGAACTTGATGTATTGATTGATTCTTTAAGAAAGCTTGAAGAAAAGCGAAAAACTACAATTAATAGTTCAAAAATTAAAATATATGTCATTTCACCTTTTAGAAAAGTTATTCAAGCGTGTAAAAGCAGTATTGAAGAGGCAGGAATAGAAGGCATTGAATGTGGCACTGTACATACTTTTCAGGGTAAAGAGGCGGATATCGTATTTTTAGTATTAGGTACAGCGAAGGATCGTACCGGGGAAGGAGCTAGAGCTTGGGCTTCCTCAAGTCCAAATTTATTAAATGTTGCTGTGACACGAGCCAAGAGTCGTTTGTATGTGATCGGTAATGTGGATACTTGGTCTAAAATGGACTATTTTTCAACGCTCGTTAATATACTTCCAGTGAAAACGGTAAATATATCTAACACTTATACTTAAGATTTTTTAAATTATAAATTGTCTTAAGTTTATCTAAGAGGAAAGCAACCTAAATAGTGGCTTTCCTATCTTTTAAAGTCATGAACGTGCTTTAAAAATAAGCTTAATGAAATAGGGTTATTTCTTCTGTTTAAAACGGTATTTACATTTCAAGCAGCGATAGTCCTGAAATATATTTTTATCAATCATTACGCCTGCTTTTTTACCAAAAATATTACCTACCACACCACCAGTAATGCCTGCACTGATTGCACCGACAAATGTTCCTACAGTTCCACCAACAATTACACCTAATGGTCCGGCAACAGTACCAATCGCTGCCCCTACAGTAGCACCAGTTGCGGCGCCGCCTACAGTACCTGCCGTAGTACCTGCAGCTGTTAATAAAACACCACCAGTGGTTTTTAGTAATTTGTCATGATCACGTGTTTCAATTTCTGTAGAACCACATTTCGGACATTGCAGTGTTTTTTCCATAAAATTTTCCTGTCTTTCATCATTGAGCGACGCAGTAAATAGCGCGAAATCTATAAGTGGGTAAAGCACTGGGTTAGATGAAGTGCCTTTTTCCTAGAAGGGCATCGCAACAATATACTTTGTCAGCCTCGATTTTAGCTGAACATAAGCACAAATAATTATAGTTCATGTAAACACTTGTATTTTAATCATGATCTGTTGAGTATGACTTAATTGCTTGTTTTAGAATGAATAAAGACTACATAAAATATCTCAGAATTAATTATTGTGAATTAAATTAGAAATAGGCATATGGCATGATTGGTTTGTTCTGAAGGCAAATTGTTTGTAAACCCCAAAATAATAAAGGCTTATCCTGTTTGAATAAGCCTTATTTGAAGATTAGAGTGATTTTTTCCAACTCAAAATTGTATATAACCCAAACATAAAAGCAATCCAGATTGGAATAATAATCACCGACTTTTCAAAGCCTTGAGTCCACATGATATATAAAATCATGCCAATAAAAGTCAAAACGATATAGTTACTCAAAGGTGAAAATAGGGCAGGAAATTTGGCAACTTTATTTTCAAGCTTCATCGAACGTTTAAATTTTAAATGGGTAAAACTAATAATTGCCCAGTTTAAAACCAAAGCTGCTACAGCCATGTACATAAGATAGCTTAAAGCTTCTTCTGGTATGAAATAGTTAAGTAATACACACCCAAAAATTAGAATAGAAGAAAAGATAACCGCGGATGTAGGTACACCTTGTTTGCTTACTTTTGCAAAAACTTTAGGTGCGTTGCCTTGGACTGCTAGCCCGTACAACATACGGCTGTTGGCATACATCCCACTGTTATAAACAGAAAGGGCAGCAGTTAAAATAATAAAGTTCAGTAAATGTGCCGCCCAACCAATGCCCAGTTGGCTAAAAATCATGACAAATGGACTCTTATCTAAACCGCCGAGGTCCAGTTGATTCCATGGAATAAGCGACATAATAATTGCCAGCGAAGCCACATAAAATACCAAAATTCGAAAAATGACTTGGTTAATGGCTTGTGGAATACTTTTTTCAGGATTTTCAGCTTCAGCTGCCGTCATTCCAATGAGTTCAATACCACCAAAGGCAAACATTAAAAAAGCGAGCATATAAAACAGGCCCGAGAATCCATGAGGGAAAAATCCGCCATGCTGCCATAGGTTTGAAAAGCTAGCGATAGAGTCACTACCCGCGGTAAGCAGTAAATATAAGCCAAATACAATCATTGAAATGACCGCAGCAACCTTAATAATAGCTAACCAAAATTCAGATTCGCCATAAAATTTAACATTGCCTAAGTTCAAGCAAGTGACCAGTACAAAGAAAAATAAAACTGAAACCCAAGCAGGTATATGAGGCCACCAATAATGTACATATTTAGCCACGGCGGTAAGCTCGGTCATGGCAACCAAAATGTACACTACCCAATAATTCCAGCCCGATAAAAAACCGGGAAATCTCCCCCAGTATTTTTGTGCAAAATAGCTAAAAGAACCGACTACAGGTTCTTCGACAATCATTTCACCCATTTGGCGCATGATTAAAAATGCAACCAAACCGACAATGGCATAACCCAAAATGATTGAAGGACCAGCAGACTGAATGACTTGTGCCGAGCCTAAAAATAGTCCTGTGCCCACAGCACCACCCATAGCGATTAACTGGATGTGACGATTTTTAAGTCCACGTTTTAATTGGGAAGATGAGTTACTCAAAATACTATGCGCTGTCTGAAAAAGCCGACGCTATTGTAATGGATTGGATAGGGATAACCTAGTTTGAAAAGTAATATTGCGCTTATATAAAAAGATTCGCACAAACCTGTACGAATCCTTTTTTAGAAAATGACGTTTTTATAAATTAGAAAGAAACCATTTTGCCCGGATTAATCATTGCACCGAGGCCATACATGCTTTTAGCGAGTGGAATAACAACTGGGGCAAGGGTACGGCCAAAAATAATATTTTGATGGTCAATTTTAGATAACATTTCAAAGTCATTCGATTGGCCAACAAAATCATTTGCGATGGCTTTACCAATACGTACTGTCTGCGCTACGCCATGACCGCTCCAGCCGTGAACAGCATAAATCGGGAACGTGTTGCCAAATTTACGACTATCGACTGCACCATTTACCGTTAAATCAGTGGTTCCACTCCAGACGAAATCCATCTCTAGATTTTTAATTTGCGGGAATACGGTATGAATTCGATGCTCTAGATAATTTAGAGTTTTCTCTGGTCCCCAACATGTTCCAGTACCTTGTCCACCAAACAGTAAACGGTTATTAAAGACAGGGCGGTAGTAATCAATCTGGAACTGAGTGTCATAAACCGGATGTCCAAATGGCAGAAGCTCTTTGGTATCAAGCTCTAAAGGAGCGGTGGTCGCGACATAAGTGTAAAACGGAATAGTGGTATTGTTCTGTTCAGATAGAAGTTTAAATGAAGCATGGTGTACTGCTAAAACCACGGACTTTTTAGCTTTTACGACTGCATTTGCCGTGTGAACATAAATACCATCTGCTTTTTCTTCTATTGAAATAACTTCTGTTTGCTCATACACAGAGCCGCCGTTTTGGCAAAAGCCATAAATTAAGCCACGGTTTAGAGCCAACGGATGGATTTGTCCACCTAACTCATCAATTAAACCACCTGTATAGTAGTCAGACTTAATATAGTCCATGAGTTCGTGTTTACCCACAATACGGGTATGGTCTTCACCTAAGTATTTTCGGGCATCGGCACCTTGTGTTAAGCCAACCAAATGTCCCTCATGAACGGCGGCAGTAATATGGCCGTATTTACGGTCAAAGTTGAGTTGGTATTTTTCCGAGATGTCATCAATCAGTTGCATCGCTTCAGTAGAGGTAAAATGCCATAGCTTTTTGGCATCTTCGTAGCTGAGTCGATCGGCCATTTCTTGAGCTTCCCAACGTGCTAAACCTGGGGTGAGTTGTCCACCATTTCGACCTGAAGCTGCACTACCAATACGATTTCTTTCTAATAAAACCGTATCTACACCTTGTTCAGCTAAATGTAAGGCAGTTGATGAACCTAATAAGCCACCACCAATAACCACCACATCACACTCGATGTCAGCATTTAAACTGTCAAATGTATGCCAATTCGAGAGGGAACTTTCATAGTAGTTTGCTGGGTTATCTACCGAAGTGTCATTAACCGTGGTTGAGTCAAATTTCGCGTGTTTTGGATTTAACCAGCTCCATTCTTTACCCACTTGTAAAGACTGACTTGGTTTGTATTCCACATCTTTTAAAAGTTGAGGTTTAGAAATAATTTTCATGACGAAGTTCCTTAAAAAATTAATAAGCATTACTAATTGCAATACTTTGTTTTTTAATCGTTTTATAAATGAATAGAAGAATGCCTAAAGCCAACCAGAAACATCCAAAAGTCAGTGAAGACGAGTCGAGATTGAGCCATAAACAAATAATGCTGACGACCGATAACAGCGGTAAAAATAGGTTTAGAAATTTATTTTTAAAACCTGAGCGTTGCTTATCTTTAATATAAAATTTCATAAAAACTGAGAAGTTTACGGCTGTAAACGCAACGAGCGCACCAAAGCTGATCAGACTGACAACTTGAGCTAAATCTAAGAAAATAGCCGACATCGAAATAAGCCCGACAAATAAAACCGAGAAAAATGGTGTCCCTAAAGAGCTATGGATGGTTCCAAAATACTTTTTAGGGAAAATATTGTCGGTACCCATTATATACAGTAAACGCGAAGCACTGGCATGTGAGGCAAGGCCAGAGGCGACAGTGTTCATAATTTGTCCGCATAAGAAGATGGATTGAAACAAAGCACCACCGACATAAAGCACAATTTCTGGTAACGCTTCTGAAGGATGGTGAAAACGGACATTGTTTGGAAAATAAAGCTGAATAAACCAAGCGGCTGTGAAGAAAATAGCTCCGCCAGCAAGTGTGGTTAACATGACTGCACGGGGAATATTTTTGGTGGGTTGTTTGGTTTCATTTGAAAGGGTGGTGACCGCATCAAAACCTAAGAATGAAAAGCATAGAACTGAGGCCCCAGCAACAAGTGGTAACAGTGATTGTTGACCATGCCATAGCGGAGCCAAGGTAAGTACATGTTCGTAACCTTGAGTAGAGCCAATACCCCGGACCACTAAATATACAAAAATAACCATGAGGATAATCGGTGCGAACACAAACACGAGGCTTAAGTTAGCAAGTAATCGAATACGGAAACAGTTGACTAAAGTCACAAGGCCCGCCGATACCAGCACCCAAAACCAATAAGGCAAACTTGGAATCAGTGCGGTGAGATAAATTGCTGCCAGTAATACATTGATGAGCGGTAATAACAGATAGTCGAGTAGAGAGCACCAACCGACAAAAAAACCACTTTTGGGTCCTAAGCTTTCGGCAGTATAACTGTAGGCTGAGCCTGATTTTTCCGAATTTTGGCTAAACCTTGCGTAGCTCCAAGCAGTAAGCAACATAGCACCTAAAGCAAGCAAATATGCGAGAGGGACATGACCATTGGTAATTCCGGAAACAATACCGAAAGTATCAAAAACCGTCATGGGGGTCATATAGGCAATACCAATAATTGTCACTTGCCATAGCGATAATTTTTTTAAGGAAGACGCTTTATTTTCCATGTCTTTTCAACCTCAAATTTCGTTGTTTTTGCTTTTCATCCAGAAAGGCGATGCTATTTTTAGGCCAAAACTTCTCCTAGACCTGAATAAACAAGTCTGTTTGAAGAAAGTTTGAACAATAGCTAGGGACTTAAAGTGCTATATCACCTTGGTGGTACACTAAAGCGGGAATAAAAGGCCAATATTCTTTGCTTTTTAGATGACAACCAACTGGAAAGACTGACAGGGTTGCGAGAAAAACTGTTGATCAGTTTTATCTTTAAATAATGTCCCGGTTCTGATGCTAATGTCATTTGAAGTAATGACTCGAGATGAATCATTCATAATGACCGCCTTTTGCTTAATGTTTTTGAGTTTTGGCATAAGTAGTTTTTCAAGGGCCGAAACTAAAATATCGGTCGCAATGACACCGATAAAATGGTCATGAATCATGACAGGGTGAGCAATGGTAATGGTATAGGCACCATTGCAAATATAATCCACATAAGGACCATGTATGCATGGACTTTTATTTTGTGCAGGTTTATGGAACCACTCAAATGAGCGGAAATCTAAAAAGCGCTGCGCATTTTGGTAGTTTTCAAGTTTCGCTTGTTGTAATTGATCTTCTTTTTTATACCACCATTCTAGTGTCCAATAGTCTTGCTCATCTTGAGTTGCCGGACTATAGCTTGCAAAACCCGTACCTTGACTATAATGGCTCTGAGAGAGTGCTTTTTTAATTTCTTTCTGCAAAGCAGCGCGTTCTGAAGTTGAAAGCTTAATATCTGCATTTTTTTCAGAAGCGTGTTTTGACAGAATCTTACTTGCTTTATTTGCGAGTGTTTCCGTAATAGAGGTTGTTTCGTCAACTACCGTCTTTAACAAATTTTGAAGCTCTTCTACATCTAAATGTTGGGTCATTCCTATAACTCCTAAAATTCCATATTCCTAACTTGTGTATTAATAAGCCATCTCATTTCTTATTTTTATTCACTCGATAACTTATATCGAAGCATTTGGTCAGTGAGCATTGAAACTATTTTTCTGGCTTGAATAACAGCTTCATTTTCATTGTTGTCAATAAAAGACGACAAAAGATGGTGATATTGCTTTACAACTTCACGGTGAAAATCATCATCTTGATAAAGCACGGCAATGAGTGGAGCCCATTCAGCCTGAATCGTGAGTTCCTGATTTGCCAGTCTTGAAGATTGGGCAAATGAGGTCAGTGTGAGTAAACAACGTAAATCAAGCTGTGCACGTGTATCTGCTTCAACGGCTTGTTCAAATTGATCAATCAGCTCTTTGATTTTGTTAAGTTCGTATTCAGTTGTTCTTTGAGCGGCCAGATAGGCACTATGACTTAAAATTGCACTATGAAACTCGCCTAAATCGGCAAGATACTCATTTGAAGCTTGGCGCAAAGGATGTTGATTTAAAAGTAAATCCGAAGGTAGCTCACAAACAAAACTCCCACCATTTCTTCCGCGACGTGTATCAATTAAACCCTTTACGCGTAAAGTATTTAGTGCTTCGCGAACGGTAATTGGCGAAACTCCCATTAAGCGTGCTAAGTCTGCTTCATTAGGAAGTTGTTCATTGCTCTTGAGCAAACCAGAGATAATTGCATTTTCCAAGCGTTCTACAACTTGTTCCGAACGAGTTGCTTGAGCAATAGGTGCAAAAATTATCGTATATGCTGACATGGCGAATTCTCTAAAAGCTAAGTCAAAAGACTTAGCTTAATGAAGCGGATAAATAGTTATTAAAACACGCCATAACCATGGACAGCCTGTTCATCTTCAGGCACAGCAGGTATTGCATCCCAAAGTTCAACAATTTTGCCATTATCTACACGCCATAGTTCAAAATAGGCATGTCGATTTCCGGCAATACTGCCTTCGGAATGTGTCAATACAAATTGACCATCAGCAATGGAGCGATGCGTTTTTGAGTATACCAAACCTTGTCCTTCATTACGGATATTGTTCAAAAAATCAATCACGGCTTTAACGCCATCACCAATATCTGGACTATGTTGAATGAACTGATCGCCGTCGGTATATTCTTTAAAGGCTTCATAATTTCCATCAATTAATGACTTCTTGAAGAAAGACGTCACAATCTCGCGGTTTTTCTCTGGGTCATGGTGAGTTACGATTTCAGTCGGACCATCTAGTTGAGTTCTACCGCTTACATTCGGTGCAGCTTCTGCCACAAGACCATCCCAATGCTCGACAATTTTGCCGTCTTTTACTCGGTAAATATCAAACCCAACCAATGGGTTTTCATCTAAGCCTTGAAAGCGGCCATGAATTGCAACCAAATCACCATCTGCTAGTACACGTACAGCCTCATGTTGCATATCGGGACAATCTTCTACCAATTGACGAAGACCTGAAATACCATTTGCAACGAGTGGTGAGTGCTCTATAAAGTCTTCAGAAAAATAACGGTCTAGAGCAGTGGTGTCATGCAAATTAAAGAGCTCATGATGGGCTTTAGTCACCAAGTCTTTCATTTCTTGCTTATTCATTTTGATCTCCTTTCAAAACGCATTGTTATTATTCGTTTGAACTCATCACATGTTTAACACGGGTATATTCTTCAAAACCGTAACCAGATAAATCTTTACCATATCCTGACTTTTTGAAGCCGCCGTGTGGCATTTCCGCGGTTAAAGGAATATGGGTATTAATCCAAACTGTACCGAAATCAAGTTCACGTGACAGGCGTGTTGCACGAGCATGGTCTTTGGTCCAAACACTTGAAGCTAGGCCATATTCAACATCGTTGGCTTTTTCAATGGCATCATTTTCATCGGTAAATTTCTGAACGGTAATCACTGGTCCAAAAATTTCATTTTGAATAGCTTCATCATGTTGTTTTAGGCCACTAATAACAGTCGGTTCAAAATAGAAACCTGGGCGGTCTGCTTGTTTGCCACCTGTTTCAACTTTGGCGTGAGCAGGTAAGTTGTCGATAAAAGCTTTAACATTCTTTAATTGATTGGCATTGTTAAGTGGACCATAAAGCGCGTCTTGATCATCTGGATCGCCAAAACGGGTATTTTTTGCAGCTTCAACGAGTTTAGCTAAAAACTCGTCATGAACAGATTCAGCCACAATCACACGCGTTGCCGCAGTACAGTCTTGCCCTGCGTTGAAATAGCCTGTTAAAGCAATCATTTCAACGGCTTTATCAAGATCGGCATCTTCAAAAACCAGTACAGGTGCTTTACCGCCAAGTTCAAGATGGGCTTTTGCTAAATTTGCCGCAGCAGAAGCAGCAACTTGTAATCCGGCACGAACTGAACCGGTAATTGAAACAAGAGCAGGGGTTTTGTGTGATACAACTTTTGAACCGACTTGCGCTTGGCCTAACACCACGTTAAATGCACCTTTCGGAAAAAATGGTGCAGCAATTTCTGCAAGTAAAAGGGTACTTTCAGGAGTTGTGTCACTTGGTTTTAATACGACAGTATTACCCGCTGCCAAAGCAGGCGCAATTTTCCAAACCGCCATCATAAGTGGATAGTTCCAAGGTGTAACTTGGCCGACCACGCCGACTGGTTCGCGGCGAATAGAAGAAGTTAAACCTTCTAAATATTCTCCAGTTGCTGTGCCATCGAGTAAGCGGGCAGCGCCTGCAAAGAAACGAACTTGATCTGCCGATGCACCTACTTCTTCAGATGCAATTAAATGTTTTAACTGACCTGTATTGCGGCTTTGCGCTTCAATTAAACGGTCAGCATTTGCTTCAATGGCATCTGCCAAGTTAAGTAATGCTTTTTGACGAGTCGAAGGTGTACTACGTCCCCAAATTTTAAATGCTTCTTTTGCAGCAGCATAAGCTGCATCAACTTCTGCCTCGGTCGCATTCGGCGATTGTGCATAGACTTCACCAGTGACTGGGCTTACCAAATCGAAGAAATCATTTCCTTTGCTAGCAACATATTCGCCGTTAATGAAGTGTTGTAGTTGAGTTTTAGCCATTTTTATACCTTGTCCTTAGGTTTTAACATATAACATATAATACTATATGTATTATGTTTTAAATTTTCTGTCAAATGCTTTGATGAGGGGAGTGAGTGAAAAAGTGGGAATTTAAATCAAATTAGATTTTAAGTTTTTGATTTTGATTATTTAAAAAAATTAAAAATTTATTGAGGATTGTTAGAATAGGTTCATCATGAGGATGGCGCTTTTAGATTTAACGAGCGGCGATAGAGAAATTTTTGAATGAAAGGGAATGGATGAGCTCAGCCGTATAGTTGGCTCACCCCATGTTTAATTTAAGTTTGAACGCAGTAATTAGGTCTTATGGCTAGCAAGTAAAATACTGGTCTCACTGTTATAAATACCTGAAATATTTCTAATTCTTTCTAATACTTTATCGAAGTTTTCTAAAGTGTCGGAACGTAGCTCAACCAAAATATCCCATTTACCGTTAGTTTTATGCAGACATTCAACCGCACTTTCTAGGCGTAGTTCTTTAATCACAGACTGCGCTTTGGTGCCTTCGACCATAATGCTCATCCATGCACGGATAACATTCCGTTCCGCATTTGGTTTAAAACGAACCGTATATCCGGTAATAATGCCCGAAGATTCAAGATACTCCATTCTCTTTTTAATCGTTGCTCTTGAGACGTGAACTTTTTCGGCTAACTCGGTTACAGACATCCGTGCGTTATCTTTAAGTAAACCTAAAATAATTTGATCAATATTGTCCATAATGTAATTGTCAATTATCAGATTGGTAAAAAATAATTCATTTTTTACTGAATTACAAATTTTGTGAATCAATTTGATTTTGAATAATAAGGTCATCAGTTAATCCGAATAATTCAATTTAATGGACTAGATAAGATGAATAATTTTGCAGTTTCTCGTGGTGACTTTAACGAGTGGATGGTTCCAGTATTTGCACCGGCAAATTTCATTCCGGTACGTGGTGAAGGTTCACGTATCTGGGATCAAGAAAA
>NZ_JAALLK010000025.1:0-29400 GCF_011075215.1 Acinetobacter sp. EKM10A
ATCTGCATCACCGCCGATGGATGTGCATTATAGACCATTAATAACCCTTTGCAACCCCTTTTTATAGCAATTCATATCAAGCGTACATTTTTTAGGCTTTTCACTGGATATTAGATGAGATATTAAACTTTTTTTAGTTATTCAACTTCATGTAGAATAGATTATTCGTGCAATTGATTTGGCATTAACTCACCATGTGGCACTCCGCTAAGAAAGTATTATTTTGCATACTTGTAGTGTTTGCTACGAGTGGGCCTGCTTATGCCAATTCAAAACATAACTTTTATGTGCTTACTTTATCTATTTTAAGTTATAGCAAATGGGAGAATGTAAGCACGCCTACTCTTTGTGTAATTGATAATGCATCAATTACTTCTACCTTCCAGTCTTATATTCAACAATTATCTTATAATTATCGTGTACAAACCGTTAATGCTAAAGATTTTTCTAAATCGCATTGCCAGGCTGTTTATTTCTCTACTACACCACCTCAGCAGCAACAAAACTTAATTCAGAATTATCCATATCGTTCTTTGCTTTCTTTAAGTATTAATAATCCAGAATGTGAAGTTGGTAGTATCTTTTGTTTATATAATCAAAATAATTACACCACTTTTAAAGTTAACTTAGATGCATTAAGCCATTCCAAGGTCCATATTGATCCAAGGGTTTTACTCTT
Organism: Acinetobacter sp. EKM10A; assembly: GCF_011075215.1. NCBI lineage: Bacteria > Pseudomonadati > Pseudomonadota > Gammaproteobacteria > Moraxellales > Moraxellaceae > Acinetobacter > Acinetobacter sp. EKM10A. The sequence continues at coordinate 680 of NZ_JAALLK010000025.1, forward strand.
GGCTAAGAACGCGGAGTAAGGATTATGATATCTAAGTTGTATCAATCCACTTCGCTACATGCACTTTTTAGAAAGTCTCAATTTACGATCTTTGCTATAACTTTCTTTATTTGCTCTTTTACATTTGTATCAATTTCCGTTTTTACGATGGAAACTTATGCAAAACAAAATTTGCAATTACTTAGCCATACTCTTCTTGAGCGTATTCAGCCTGCCGTTGTGTTTAACGATAAGATCACGATCGAACAAATCTTAAATGAATACACAAATGATCACTCTATTCGAGCGATTCATATTTATGACTCTGAACATCACCTGATTGCTCAAAGTTTTAAGTTGTCGAGTCAAACTTCGGTATTAGAGAAATGGTTTGATCACTGGTTTTTAAATGAGCCGGTACATTTAACGATTTATCATCATCAACAGAATGTAGGTGAACTCACCCTTTTTGGTAGTTCTGAAAAAATATTGCAATTTTTAAAGATGATTATGGTCGGCCTTGCTATTGCGATGCTGTTTATTGTTTGTGCATTGTGGTGGTCAGTGAATTTGACTTATCGTCAAATTATGCAAGCGATTTATCCACTCACAAATATTGCTCAAATCGTGAGTGAACAAAAAGCTTATAACCTTCGTTTTCCTTATAACCGAATTAAAGAGTTTCAAGATCTAAATACTGTTTTTAATGAGTTACTTGAAGAAATTCAGATTTGGGATAATCAACTGCAAAAGGAAAATCGTAAATTATCGTTTCAAGCTCATCATGACCAGCTGACCCTATTACCGAATAGACATTATTTTTATCAAATACTATTAGATATATTTGAAGATAAGGCTTTTGACAATAAGTCAGCCTTATTGTTTATAGATAACAATAACTTCAAATCAATTAATGATCAGTTCGGACATTTAGCTGGGGATGAGGTTTTAAAAGAGATGGCGAAAAGGTTACAAACGCGTTTACGTCATCAAGATTTTATTGCCCGTTTAGGCGGTGATGAATTTGCGGTTATTTTGCATTCCATTACGCATGCCGATCATTTAATATCTATTGCTGAAAATTTACTCGAAAGCTGTAAAGAACCTTTGCATCTAAATGATCAAACGATTTATTTCAGTTTTAGTGTAGGGATTGCTTTATCCCAATTTGCGTCTAGTCCAGAAGATTTTATTATGCAAGCAGATCAAGCGATGTATAAGGCTAAGACTTCTGAGCAACATTGGTTTATTTATAAACCAGAGAATTAAATTTAGGCTAATTTATGAATACAAGATCTTTGAAACTCTCCTTTATTGCATTGCTGTGCATTGCGCTTGCAGGTTGCTTGAGTTTTGGTCCTTTGAAATATCGTCAAGTAAAAATGCTAAAAAAAGAGGGGTTTGTACTTACTAATGAAGGCTGGACTCTAGGTTTACCAGAACGCTTATTATTTGATTTTAATGACGCAACATTAAAACAAAGTCATGAAGCAGAGCTTACACGTTTAGCAAATCAATTAAATAAATATGATTTGAATAAATTAAAAATCGTTGGTCACACTGACGATGTAGGTAATCCTGAATACAACCAAAAGTTATCTGAAGAACGTGCACAAAGTGTTGCGAACCTCTTCTTGACTCACGGTTTTAAAAAGGAAAATATTTACGTTATTGGACGTGGTTCAACTCAACCGTATGTACCGAATACAACCAATGAAAATCGAGCAATTAATCGTCGTGTTGCTATCGTAATTATTCCTTAAATTTTCCATTATAAAAAAGCCAATCCTTTGTGATTGGCTTTTTTGTTTTATACAAGTTCAATAATATCAATAGTAGGCGGTACACGAAATCTTAATGGTATTCCAACCATACCTGTTCCTACGGTAACAAATACATCGGCGTGTTCATGCGAATAGAAACCACGTTTATGGCCTAAAATTGATACTTTTTTCATAATATAGTTGGTTACCCACGGAAGTTCGACCTGCCCTCCATGTGTATGACCTGACAACATTAAAGGGCGATTAGGTAATTTAGGGACCATATCTACCGTATCAGGGTTATGGGAAAGAATTAACCATGGTTTATCTTGAGGTAAGTCTGGCATTGAACGCATATCGGTTTTCCCTGCCCATAAGTCACCAATCCCGATTAAACGAAACTCATCAAACTCAACAATTTTTCCTTCAATGTCCATTACATCATTGTAGTGAAGTGCATCTTTTAATAATTGTTGAATAGGCGGACCTGGATATTGCTCGTCATGGTTCCCTGGAACTGAATAAACTGGAGCTTTAATATCTTTAAGTACACTCAGTTCCTGTACTAGCTTATCTTCTGGCTCATAAGTCCAGTCTCCTGCCACAACTACTAAGTCTGGCTGTTGTTCATTAAGCTTTTTCACAATGATTTTGAGTTGACGTTCATGCCCAGAGAATAGGCCTATATGTAAGTCTGCAATTAAAGCGACTTTTACAGGTTTAGCAAAATGGCGATCTGGATTTAAACGATATTGGTGAACATCGACACGTACCATATGTGGCTCTATAAAACGTGCGTAAATGAGAATACCACTTAATAAAAAGATAAAAATGGTTTCATGAATTGAGTAATAACCTATCCAACCAGCGTATAAATTAAAGAACCAAAGTGGAACAAGAAGATAAGATAGATAAAAAGCAAGTAAGTGAACAAAAGCTTTAAATGGATGAATCGTTTCAGTACGTGATTGATGAACCCAGGCTTCAATAATTCCCCAGAGAGCAAGTATTGAAAAAATAAGGTAAAAACAAAAGATGATTGAATTTGGGTTCCACATTACGATTCTCGACTTATCTTATATTGATTGCTAGTAATCAAATTCAATATTTATCTTTCAATATGCACGAATTATACTCTAGCTCACCTTATCGTATGTATTGATTATGGCACAATCCTTTCATTCCAAACAGCTTCAAACTCATCAACTGGCTAAAGGCTTTTTGATTAAAGCTTCTATAGTCGTATGTTCAAGTTTCGCTGTGGCTTTGACAGGTTGTAGCACATTACCCAAACATAGCCCTGAACCAATCCAGTACGCACGAGATATCGATACATCTCAAACTTCTCTTTCAAAAATTATTACGCCTTTACGTGAAAAAAATCCGAATTTAACGGGTTATCATCTTTTAAATGATCCCTTAGAAGCACTCGCGGCTCGCTTAAGGCTGATTGATAAAGCCGAAAAGACTTTAGATTTACAGTACTATATTTGGGATAACGATAAAGTCGGTGCTTTAGCTTTACATGCCATTATTCGTGCTGCTGATCGTGGTGTTAAAGTACGTTTATTAATTGACGATAATAATGCTAAAAAGATGGAAGGCGTGTTACTCGCGCTTTCTCAACATAAAAATATTGAAGTTAAATTATTTAACCCATACCGTTTCCGCAAATATCGCGCGATGGATATGATTTTAGACTTAAAACGTATCAATCGTCGTATGCATAACAAGAGCTTTATTGCTGATAATCAGGTTGCGCTTATTGGTGGGCGCAATATGACAAATCAGTATTACAACGTCAGCGACAGTTATCAATTTTCTGACGTCGATGTCATGTTGGTTGGTGCTGCCGTTGATGATATCGTGAATTCTTTTGATGACTACTGGAATCATGAATATGCATATTCAGTCCAAAGTATCGTCAGTGCTCAACAACACCGTTTGCGCTACGAAAGCTTAAAACAACAACTTGATGCTCATTATCAACAAGCCACCGTTCAGAACTTCCTTGACTTAACCTCTAGATCACATGCTTTTGATAAATGGTTAGACCGTAATATTAAATTTGATTGGGTTAAAGCAGAGGTTGTGAAAGACTCACCTGATAAAATTAGATCAAAAGCGAAAAAAGAAGAACATTTAAATTTCCAATTGATTAACCATTTGGAAAAACCAGAAAGCAATGTTGACCTGATTTCGGCTTATTTTATTCCAGAAAAGCAAGGCGCTAAAATTTTAAGTACGCTTGCTAAAGAAGGTGTAGAAGTTCGAGTTTTAACAAACTCATTCAAAGCAAATGATGTAGCTGTTGTTCATGCGTTTTATGGAAAATATCGTAAAGAACTTTTGAAAAACGGCGTTCAACTTTATGAGTTTTTACCAACTCCAGATAAACGCGATTTAAATAAAAATACGGATGAGCTGGCAACCAAAGCGAAAGTAAACATGAAAGGTTTAAGCCGCTCAAGTTTACACACCAAACTTATGGCATTAGATGAACAGGTTTTTATCGGTTCATTCAACTTTGACCCACGTTCGGCGTATTTAAATACTGAAATTGGCGTAATTTTAGATAGTCCATCACTGGCCAAAACAATTCACCATACGATGGATGAAAACTTAAACAAATATGCTTATAAATTAAAGCTCGACCCAAACAATCATATTTACTGGCAACAGGAAACTCCAAAAGGCCCTGTAATTTATAAAAAAGAACCAGAAATGAAATGGTGGCAAAAGGCAGGCATGAAACTACTATCATGGCTGCCACTCGAAGGTTTTATGTAATTAACTTTTTGGCTTAAGTACTTTTTTATGTAATTGAGCCAATCCTTCAACCATTTTTTCTTGCACTTCTTGAGTCAAACTTTTTACATCATGGCCTTCTACCGAAATAGGAGGAAGTGTAAGTAAATGAGCTGTTACTTTCGGCATTTCTAGCACACGTTGAATATGCTCAACGAATGACATCTCACCAATAAATGGTGCAACGGTATCTAACTCACCATGACGGTTTACGTAACAGATTAAACATACCTGTACCGGACGCTGAGCTTCGATAGCAGCTCCGAGTAAACGACCATGAACCCGCTTAACAGAATGGCCATCTGTAGTAGTCGCTTCAGGGAAAAATAAAACTGGAATATTTTGTTTTAAAAATTCGGTAATTTGCTCTCGAATTTTAATGGAGTCACCTGATCCACGTTTAATAAATAAGGTGCCCCCACCTTTCGCCAAATTGCCAAGAATAGGCCACTTTTCTATCTCGGCTTTAGCTAAGAAGAAGACACGTGCACCTGAACCTAAAACGGCGATATCAAGCCAAGAAATATGGTTACTCACCCATAAAGCGGGCTCTCTGGGAATTGTGCCATGTACTTGAACTTCAAGATTAAATACTTGGCATAAACGACGACAGAAATATTGAACATATCGAGTGTTAACAGGGTTATTTGGATCTTTATAAAGTCCATGACGATAAACTAAGTAAAAACCTTCACTGATTGCCGCAGTCGCTGAAGTAACTTTTTTTCCGTATAAACCTATTTTTGAAAATTTCTTTAACGTTGAATTCACTATACTTTGCGTTTGAGTCATAAAATTTCACTAACGATCAATCATTGTTATACCCATCTCGAGCCATTCTATACGTTTCGGAATAAACTTGCATCGCTGTGTGATAGACACAAATAAAAATAAAATGCGCTGTAGTTAATCTAAAGAATAAGAGTAAACCCTTTCCCCTTTTGTCCAAGTTTCCTCTAGAATAAAGTTTTACCTTATTCAGGATTTATAGCCACGTGGAATATGTTGATCGGCATCAAGGCGGTGAACGCACAATATTAGTGAGTGTGTCTGTACAATTATTAGATGATCTGGATGCCGAAGAATTTGCTCTACTTGCACAGTCAGCTGGTGCAGATATTCTTGAGCACATTAAAGTTCAACGTAATAAACCGGACCCTAAGTTTTTTATTGGTTCAGGTAAAGTTGATGAGATTGCAGAACAAGTTCAGGACTTAGAAGCAAGTCTTGTTATTTTTGATCATGCATTAACCCCTGCCCAAGAGCGTAATTTAGAAAAGATTTTAAAATGCCGCGTTATTGACCGCACCGGTCTCATCTTAGATATTTTTGCCCAGCGCGCGCGGACCCATGAAGGTAAATTACAAGTTGAACTTGCTCAGTTAAAACATTTATCAACCCGTTTAATCCGTGGTTGGTCTGCTGATTTTGAACAACAAAAAGGTGGTATTGGTTTACGCGGTCCCGGTGAATCACAACTCGAAACAGACCGTCGTCTCATTCGTGTTCGTATTACCCAGTTAAAAGATAAGTTAGAGAAAGTCCATCAAACCCGTATGCAAGGACGAGCTGCAAGACAAAAAGCGTCGATCCCAACTGTTTCATTAGTCGGTTATACCAACGCGGGTAAATCAACCTTATTTAATATTTTAGCAAAAAGTGATGTATATGCAGCCGACCAACTATTTGCAACACTTGATCCAACCTTACGTCGCCTAGAATGGGATGGAATTGGTACGGTGGTTCTAGCAGATACTGTAGGGTTCGTACGAAACTTACAACATGATTTGGTCGAATCATTTAAAGCAACTTTAGAAGAAACGCTTGAAGCTACCCTGCTTTTACATGTCATCGATAGTAGTAGTCATGACATGCTTGACCAGATTGAAGCCGTTGAAGGTGTATTGAAGGAAATTGGAGCGGATGCACCCGTACTTCGTGTTTATAACAAAATTGATTTGAGTGGTGAAGAGGCGAAAATTATTTATTCAGAGCCTCATGTTCCAGATCGTGTTTATGTATCTGCACACTCAGGGTTAGGTCTAGATTTACTTCGCCAAGCCGTACAAGAATGTCTAATGGGACAACTTCAACACTTCTCATTGGTACTTAAACCTGCTTATGGCAAATTGCGTACTCAACTTTATGCTTTAAATGTCATTCAATCTGAGCATTATGACGATGAAGGGCTATTACATATTGATATACGAATTGCACCTCATAAGCTTGAGCAGTTAATTCGCCAAGCCAAACTCCCTATAGATGAGATATTAGGTGAACGCGCGAGTCAGTTTAAAAGACCACTGGAAGAGTTTGAAATCAAGCACTAGATCAGTTAAAACTTGATAAGTAAACTTTTAGAGATAAAAAATATGGATAAGATCAAAAGTATAGACTGGGCAGCATGGGTAGGAACCTTACTACTTATTATCGGTTTTCGCGAAGGCTCAGTCGTCGTTATGCGTGCTTTTGGTCATCCAGAGTTAGGCAATCTGGTAGGTTTAATTAGTTTACTTATCGTTTTACTGATTTGGCGTAAATTTAAGAAAATCCCGCTAAGACTTGTCGATACTAATAATAAAGTCATGAAAGAAAGTGGTTTTGCTTTTTTACCCATTTGTGCAGGCTCCTTAATTATGCTAGTGCATATGGGTAAAGAAATTCCGCTATTTCTTTTTGTTTTGGTAGTGAGCACCCTTATACCCTTGTGGGTCTATGCAAAAATGGCAAAACATTGGTTATAAGGAGAATAAAATGTTTATGATTCTTTATGGATTTTTGATCACTTTAGTTGGCTACCTTTGTGCAAAACCATTAAACCGCCGTTTTCCTCAAGTTCCTCTTTTAGTTTTCGGCATGTTCATTGTCATTGGGCTATTGTCAATTTTGAAAGTTCCCTATGAAGAATATCGACTTTACGTAAATGATTTATTCAGCCATTTATTAGGCTATGTCACGGTTGCTTTAGCTATACCTTTGGCTGCAATGCGTTATGACGATTTACCTCTTAAATCGGTGATTGGTATTTTATGCTTTGCCAGCATTAGTGCCGTTGCTTTACCAATGGGCCTTGCTTACCTATTGCATATGTCTGAGCCGACTATTTTGGCTTTTGCTACACGTGCAGTAACTACCCCAATTGCTTTAAACATCGCGACCTTATTACATGCTCCAGAGACATTAGTCACTCTCATTGTGATTTTATCCGGAGTTATTGGTGCAGCATTTTCACCATTTTTACTTAAGCATATACACGATGAAAGAGCATCAGGTTTAGCTCTAGGCTTAGCTGCACATGCAATTGGAACTGCCCAAGCTTGGCAACGTGGGCCTGTAGCAGGTCGTTATGCGGCATTTGGTATGGCATTAAACGGTGTATTCACTGCTATTTGGCTACCAACCTTCATGTTATCTTTTGGAATACACTGATTAAAAAGTAGTTTAAATAAACATTGAACCCGTTATTAATTACAAATAAGATGGACCTTTCAAATCTAAAAGGATTTTTTGATTATGGGGAAATTTTTTGTTGGAGCTTTGCTCCTAGTGGGAATAAATACAGCTACTTTTGCAGCTGATATAACAGGTCTTTGGCAAACGATTGACGATAAAACAGGTACACCTAAAGCACATGTAGAAATACGGAAAGAGGCAAATGGTACTTATGCAGGTAAAATCGTAAAAATTACACCGCGTCCAGGTTATACACCAAAAGAAATTTGTGATAACTGCCCTGCACCTTATACCAATAAGCCTATTTTAGGCTTAGATATCGCAACCGGGCTCAAACAAACCGATAATTCAACCTATACAGGTGGAAAAATTCTAGACCCAAATACTGGTAAAGTTTACGGATTAAAAGCAAAACTCAGTGCAAATGGTAAACGTCTACACATGCGCGGTTACCTTGGGGTATCTGCTTTAGGTCGTAATCAGATCTGGATTCGCCTAGAATAAATATCTTAAAAATAAAAAAAGCCGCTTCAGCGGCTTTTTTTATTACATAACAGGATTGCTCACAGAAAAAGCTTGTTGATCTTCAAGACGATAAGCAATTAAGTTTTTACCCCATACACAACCACCATCAACATTTTGGATGTGTTCACTAATAGTTCTACCCTCTAGAGCAGCCCAATGTCCAAAAAATATTTGATGGGTTTGTGCAGCCTTACTTGGAAATTCAAACCACGGTAAATAACCTTCTGGCATTGGTGCATCTAAAGTATCTTTAAAACTAAACTCCAAAGCCCCTTCTGCATTAGTTAAACGCATACGAGTTAAGTAATTGGTAATACAGCGTAAACGTTCATTACCTGTCAAATCATCTGTCCAAAGATCGGGTTTTGAACCATACATTTCAGCTAAAAATGCATCTAGCACAGATAAATCATCATGCGCCAATATAGCCTCAACTTCTTTTGCCAATGCAGCCGTTTTTTGTGCATCCCAAATACAAGGTACACCTGCGTGCGTCAGTATTGTTTGTTCATTTGGAAATAAACATAACGGCTGTTTACGTAACCAATCGATAAGATCATCACCATCCACGGCGTCAATAACATCCTGCGTGCGATCTTTTTCTTTAATTTCCTTAAGACCACGAGCACCGGCAATCAGGGTTAAATCATGATTACCTAATACGGTAGCAGCAGCCCCTCGATCAGCTAGTTTTTTAATAAAACGTAGAGCACCTATAGAGTTTTCACCACGTGCAACCAAGTCACCAGCAAACCAGATAAAATCTTGATCAGGGTCAAAACGTATTTCTTTTAATAGCGCTTTGAGTGCCTCAAAACAACCTTGCACATCTCCAATTACATAGTTATAGCGCTTAGTCATTTATGCCACCATTTGATCTGCCAAAGCCACAAACTCTGCAAGAGTTAAAGTTTCTGGACGAGCCATTGGGTCGACTCCTGCTTTCTCGAAACCATCTTCTGCTAACATACCTTTAAGACTGTTTCTTAGCGTTTTACGGCGCTGAGTAAAGACGTGGGCAACCAAGCGAGCTAAAGCTTTTTCATCTTTCGCCGTAATTGGTTTTTGTTCGTAAGGAACTAAGCGAAATACTGCACTTGTCACTTTTGGTGGCGGGTTAAATGCGCCTGCTGGAACTTCAAATAAAAAGGTAGGCTGACAATAATATTGGATCATGACTGATAAACGGCCATATTCTTTTGTATTCGGTTCAGCAGTAATACGTTCTACCACTTCTTTTTGCAACATGAAGTGCATGTCTTTAACTTGGCTACCAAATTCCAAGAGATGAAAAAGTAATGGTGTAGAAATGTTATAAGGCAAATTGCCGACAACGCGTAATGGACGCCCATCTTTTACAAGCTGACTAAAATCATATTTTAATGCATCAGCTTCTACGATAGTTAAACGTTCTGGATGTGGCACGCGTTCAGGTAAGCCGGCAGCTAAATCACGGTCTAATTCAACTACAGTTAATGCATCACATTCTCCAATTAGAGGAGAAGTTAAAGCAGCTAAACCTGGACCAATTTCGACGATATTATCACCCGTACGCGGATTGACTGAGCGTACAATTTTGGCAATGACTCGTTGATCATGTAAGAAGTTTTGACCAAAACGTTTACGAGCTTTATGCCCTTCATCTTTCGGGTTTAGGGCATTAATTTGATACATAGAACATTTCCAACATGAAAAATTTAACTCGCTGCCAAAGATAAAGCTAAATCGACAGCGACATTTAAACTTGAGCTTTTTGCCAATCCTGTCCCAGCTAAAGACAGAGCAGTACCATGATCGACCGAAGTTCGAATAAATGGTAAGCCCAATGTGATATTGATTGCTTCACCAAAACCCTGTGATTTTAACACAGGTAAGCCTTGATCATGGTACATCGCAAGAACAGCGTCAGCATTTTTAAGATGTTCGGGCGTAAATAAAGTATCAGCTGGCAAACTTAAACTTAATTTAACTCCCTGTGACCGGTAGCTCTCAAGTACCGGATTGATCGTATCAATCTCTTCACGTCCCAAATAACCATCTTCGCCTGCATGAGGATTTAACCCACATACTAAGACTCGAGGATCATTAATTTTAAATTTGGTCTTTAAGTCGTGAAGTAAAATATCAATCACTTGATGCAAGCGTTCTTTGGTAATTGCATCTGCAACATCTCTTAATGGTAAATGAGTGGTCGCCAGAGCCACCCGCAACGTTTTCGTTGCCAGCATCATAACAACACGCTCTACCCCTGCAAATTCTTGATAATATTCAGTATGTCCACTAAATAAAATCCCTGCATCATTAATCACCGACTTTTGAACAGGAGCAGTGGTTACACCGACACTCTTACCAGACATAGCATAATCAGCTGAGCGACGTAATTGCTCTAATACATAAGCGGCATTAGCAGCATTAAGCTGTCCATCAACGACTATAGTTTCTAGGGGTACATGTTCTATATAAAGCTCGCCTTGCAAAGACGATTCAGCTTGTCCGCTATACTCTAAAAATTTAATGTCTAGACCAAGCTTTTGAGCGCGTTGTTGTACTAGATTTCGATCAGCCAAAACCACAACAGGACGTTCATCAACCCGTTTTGCCAGACTTAAACAAATATCTGGACCAATACCGGCAGGTTCACCGGAAGTGACATATAAAGGCAGCACAATCACCCCCGACACATCTCTAAAATTTGAATTATTTTAACATATCCTACATTCATCGGATTAGGGATAAAATTATGTAGCTTATATGGGATTTTTCTTGTGATTGACAACAAACTCGTTTAGAATCTCGTCTCCTTTTTGTTTGAGCGATGTCTAGCTCAAACCAACTATAATAGGTAGTGTTTGAATGAAAACTCTCAGCGCAAAGCCTGCTGAAGTACAACACGATTGGTTCGTTGTTGATGCTACAGGTAAAACTCTTGGTCGTTTAGCGACTGAAATTGCACGTCGTTTACGCGGTAAGCACAAAACTTCTTATACTCCTCACGTTGACACTGGTGACTACATCATCGTTATCAATGCTGAACAAGTTCAAGTGACTGGTAACAAAGCGCTTGACAAGAAATACTATCGCCACACTGAATTCCCAGGCGGTTTAAAAGAAACTAATTTCGAAAAATTAGTTGCTCACAAACCTGAAGAAATCTTTGAACGTGCTGTTAAAGGCATGTTGCCAAAAGGTCCTCTTGGTTATGCAATGATCAAGAAGATGAAAGTGTACGCTGGTAGCGAGCATCCACACGCTGCTCAACAGCCACAAGTTTTGGACATCTAAGGGATACAGCACATGGCTACTAATTATGGTACAGGTCGCCGTAAGACCGCAACTGCACGTGTTTTCTTGTCAGCTGGTACAGGTAAACTCGTTATTAACAACCGTACTTTAGAGCAATATTTCGGTCGTGAAACTGCTCGTATGGTTGTTCGTCAACCTTTAGAGCTTTTAGAAGCTACTGAAAAATATGACCTTTACATCACTGTTAAAGGTGGTGGTATCGGTGGTCAAGCTGGTGCGATCCGTCACGGTATTACTCGTGCACTTATCGCTGCTGACGAAACTTTAAAACCTGTTCTTCGTCAAGCTGGTTTCGTTACTCGTGATGCTCGTGAAGTTGAACGTAAGAAACTTGGTTTACGTAAAGCTCGTAAACGTCCTCAATTCTCTAAACGTTAATTCGTTTACCGAATCGGACAAAAAGCCTTGGTTTTCCCAAGGCTTTTTTATTGCATATTCATTTTGTAGATGAGTGAAACAGATAAATATATGAAACTCTATCTTTGTCACCGTGATTTCCACGCATATTTTTAGTATTCTAACCGATTCACACAACCATACCTTGTGATATGTCGGTCGAAAACACCTCAATTCAGGGAATTACCCTTTACAGCCATGCTGATGATTTCCGTTCACACTGGATCCGTTTTTTATTGGCAGAAAAACAAATTAAATATCAATTAATCGTGACTGATCACGAAGATGAAGATCTCGCAAGCCTAAATCCTTATAATCAATTGCCAATGCTGGTTGAGCAAAATCTTAAATTATTTTCAGCACCTATCATTGCTGAGTATCTCGATGACCGATATCGTCAGAATAAACTATATGCCGATGCCCCTATGGCACGTGCAGAGCAACGCCAATATATTTGGCGTCTTGAAAATGATTGGTTTAAGTTGGCCGATCATATGCTCAGACATGCAGATACGTTAAATGTAGAACAAAAACAAAAAGCACAAAAAGAATTGCGTGATACCTTAATATCACTTACCCCTTTATTTCAGCATTTCCCTTATTTTATGTCCGAAAATTTTTCAATCCTGGACTGTATGCTTGCTCCAATTTTTGTGAGGCTTAATAGCATGGGAATTGATTTACCAAAGCAGCAGTGTCGACCTATATTTTTGTATTGTAAACGTATCTTTAGCCGCCCTTCCTTTGTTAAATCAATGACGCCCCAAGAGAAAACCCGTTACAATGAACTATTAAATATGGAATAGTGTGATATGTCTGAGCAAACTATTGAATTAACCCCTACACGTCCTTATCTTGCTCGTGCAATCTATGAATGGATTTGTGACAATCAACTCACACCTTATTTACTCGTTGATGCAACACAACCGCACACTGATGTACCACAACAGTTTGTGAAAGATGGACAAATTGTTTTAAACATTGTGCCTCATGCGGTACATCAACTACTCATTAGCAATGATGCGATTACATTTTCAGCACGTTTTGGCGGCGTTTCCAAAGATATTTACGTACCTATTCAAGCAGTTTTAGGTATTTATGCACGTGAAAATGGACAAGGTTTATTCTTTGACCCTGAAGAATATGCCAATGTAGCGCCTGTAGAAGATAAGTTAGACTCAGAAACACAAGAAACATCTGAACCAACCAAGAAAAAGCCAACATTAAGAATTTTAGATTAATTTTAGAGGAATAAAGTATGGCATTTGATTTAGTCCAATACTTTGCTGAGCAAATAAAAATTCAAAAGCCTCAGCTTTTAAATCAATATCCAGCCAATGAGAAAAATAAGCTGATTGACGAAGTGAATATATTGACGCTTGGTAAATTAATCAGCTTATGGCGTCAGGACGACAATAAAATTTATCATGAAATCAAAACTGCCGATCCATTGTATATTCAAGAAGTTGCACGTCATCTAACTACGTCAAAACACAATAAGTCAGTTTTAAAAAATTCTGAACTTGAGCAAAGTATTTCTGAGATTCTGGCATTACAGTTAACAGAACTTAATCAACTTGATGAGACTGGTGGTTTCGGCCAAAGTGGTTTAAAAGAGCTCATTTTAGGGCAAGTTGAACATTTATCAGGACAGGCTGAGGATTGGGTTTGGTCAACAAACCACCTAACAGAGCTGATTGGTTCTAAACCTGTTGAACAAGAAGAGCTATCATTGGATGCAACAATGAAGGAGTTCAACCAAATGGTTCACCAAGCCCAACCGCATCATGAAGAATTACACATCGAAGAGCAACCTATCGAAACTTTTATTCCGGCATGGTCAAAAGTTATCGCACCTCTTGTTGCTTTAGCTATTTTAGGTTACCTATATTGTACTTATACACATCTTATTTAATTTTATTATAATTATTTAAAAGAGGAACTCATAGTTCCTCTTTTTCTATTTAAATAAACATAATTTATCAATAAATATTCTTTTAACATTCTATTACAATTATTAAAATTAATAATAGAAATTATATAATGCAAACATGAGCACAGTATTAAATATTTAATGTAAAAACAATCTTATAATATTTTTTATAAGATGACATTTTTGGTCACTTATTTACTAAAACAACAATTTTGAAATTTATTTGATTTATTGACTTCAACTTGAGTAAAAATATAATGATTTTTAACTACTTTTAAGGAAAAAGTAGTAATTATAACTTTATAACCCTGAGAGATAAAAAAATGGCTAAACTTTCTTTAGATAGCTTAACTGAAATTGATGGTTTTATTGCATCTGCACTTGTTGATTCAGAAAGTGGTTTATCACTTGCTACACAAGGCGGTGGGGATATTGATTTAGAGCTGGCAGCTGCTGGAAACACAGAAGTCATTCGCGCAAAACGAAATGTAGCTAACGCATTAAAATTAAATGACAATATTGAAGATATTTTAATTACATTAGGGAAGGCTTATCACTTAATTCGTCCTTTAGAAAGTAATAATAATTTATTCCTTTATTTAGTACTTGATCGCGCCAAGTCGAATTTAGCCATGGCTCGTCATGAGTTAAAGTCCTTTGAAAAAGAGCTCGATTTTAGTTAATTAATTTAAGCTGTGCTCTTTATACTTAATATAAAGAGCACATATAACATTACAATATTACTTAATAAAAATTTAAAATGATACTATGGATAGCCATTGCATAAATATTGCAGTTTCTGGTTTAAGCTTAAAAGTTTCAGATGAATTAAAAATCTTAATCCGTGATTTGATATCTAATCAATATGGAATTAACTGGGTTAACATTTCTAGTAATCAGATTGATTTATTAATTATTAATGAAAACTTTTTTGATGCAGACAATATTCAAAATATTCTTAATAAGAAAAAATTTCCTTATTTAAAAATTACAAAAACACCTTTAGAAAATGGAGGCACTATACACGAACATACCTTACACTACCCTTTAGAAAAAACAGAACATCTCCGTTCATGGTTACAAGCAAATGTATTATCTCTTTTAAAACATAGTGATGTTCGTTCCAACTCAACTTTATTAAATGAAATATCTATCATAGATGAGCAATTTATAAAAAATTTGCATAGCTCTGAAAATATTAAATTACATTTATTTGATGACAAGGGTACCTTGGCAATTATTGATAATAGAACTCAAATTGCTTGGTTAGAACCTTCTCGTCAAAAAACACAGACCAATATGAGTTTTAACTTTACCTTTGCAAAAACATCAGACTTTACTAAGGTTTCTCGTAAAAAGGATTATTACTTACAGGATTGGTTGTGGAATTTAATTTGGTGTTCAAAAGAATTTGAGAATTTAGCGTCAGCTGATGGTTACTTTAAAATTAATCATTGGCCACAACCCTATCAAAAAGAATATAGAAAAGTAAGCCTACAGCTCTCTGCCTGTTTTATTCAGGGAGCAAAAGTCACTGAAGTAGCTAAACAACTCAACCAACCTATTGATGTTGTTCTACGTTTTATTACAGCATGTTTAATGGCAAATAATGGGCAATATGTTTCCGCGAATAAGTGTTTTTACACGCCACAGACTCATTCAGAAAACTTAAATACAGAAAGTCATTTTTTAAAAAATTTTATAGGGAAAATTCGACGCCGTTTTGGCTTTTAAGGAACACTATGATTATTCAACAATATAAAATTGTCTTCGCAGGCAGTATGGGGGCTGGTAAAACAGAAGCGATCAAATCGCTATCTGAAATTCCAATTTTAGAAACAGAAGCATTTAATACTGATGTACAAAGTCACCAAAAATCACAAACAACTGTAGGGATTGATTACGGCGAAATTACTTTAGATGATGGTATTAAAATTGGGCTATATGGAACCCCTGGACAAAGCCGTTTTGATTTTATCTGGTCAGTTATTTGTAAAGGTGCGATTGGTATTATTCTTCTGTTAGATCACAATAGCTCTACTCCAATTGCTGAACTAGAAAGTTACTTGGAAACCTTTAAAAATTATAATGATAATATTGCGATTGGTATTACGCATATTGATGAAAATAAAGAATCTTCACTCCAACAGTATCGCAACTGGTTAGCAGAAAACGAACTTCAATATCCATTATTTTTTATTGATGCAAGAGAACAAGAGCAAATTTTAATGATGGTTGAATCATTAATTGCATCACTTGAAGTTAAGGTAGGCGCAACATCTCAAGGGAAAGATCATGCTTAGTATTCCAGTTCAAAAACGAACCGCTCCAACACAATTGCTACAACTTGCAAAAAGTGAAGCCCAAAAAATTCTTATGAATACACGTGGTGTAGACTTTGTCATGATTTGTTCTTCAGATGGGTTTGAATTGGCAACAGTGAGCCACAAGAACTACCCTAATACCACCAAATTAGCAGCGGTGAGTAGCTCGATTTTGGCCATGGTCAGTGCATTTTTAAAAGAGATTCAACTGACTGGCTGTAATAACATCACATTAGATGCAGATAATGGCAAAGCCATTTTAACAGCGATTCCTGCTCTCCATCATCCGATGGTTATGGTTACCCTAAGTAATAGAGATGTACTTTTAGGGCAGCTGCTTTATAGCCTAAAAAAAGCAAGCCAAGTGATTGCAGAGGCAGATGGAGAATAACTCTTAAATTGCTATAAAAAAATACCGCCCAATAAGAGCGGTATTTTTCAATTAAGTATGAAGAGTAAATAGCATTTGCCGTTTTTTCACTTGTTGACCTTGCTGACCTAAAATTTCATCGACTACACCATCCACATCAGATTTAATCTGTTGCTGAATTTTCATGGCTTCAAGAATCAATAATGTTTGGCCCTTCACTACTTGATCGCCTTCATTGACCAGAATATTCACCACAGCCCCATCCATCGGTGCTCGAATTTTGCCGTCTCCCGCTACATCGGTAGCTTCTGGTGCAGCGTAAGTCATATTGCGTATCAAAACATTGCCATTATCCCGATCTAGATAAAGCTGATCATCATCCAATACATATTGAACACGGCGACGTACACCATCAATTAAGTAAACTAGTTGCTCTGGCGTTTTCTCAAGCACATCAATACAAACTACTTGATCACAGAACTGTACCGTGAATGTGTTATTTACAGATGAAAGCTGCAATTGAATTTGCTGATCGGCAGTTTGTAATTTTAACGGTAATGGCACACCAAGCCCAGTTTGCCACACTGTAGTACCTTTACTTTGGCTAAATAATGCCGCAGCAATTGCTAAGGTTTCTAAAGATAAAACCTGATGGTGTAAGCTGGGATCATTTTGGAAATGCTGTTGGATAAATGCTGTATTGGTATCCCCTGTAACAACAACTGGATGGCGCAGTAAATTGACCAAGAACTGTTTATTACTATTCACTCCAAGTAAAACACTATCATCGACTGCACGAGCCAGTAAGCGAATCGCATCCTCACGGGTTTTACCGTATGCAATTACCTTTGCTACCATCGGATCGTAAAATGGACTGACTTCATCAGTTGCTAACATGCCATGATCAATTCGCACATTTGGCAAGGTTGCAGGCTTCCAATGTAAAATTTTTCCTGTTTGTGGCAAAAAGTCCTGACGTGGGTCTTCTGCATACAAACGTACTTCGATCGCATGTCCATTTAAGGTCAATTCCTGTTGCTTTAAAGGTAACTGCTCACCATTCGCCACACGTAACTGCCATTCAACTAAATCCAACCCTGTAATAAGCTCAGTGACCGGATGTTCTACCTGCAAACGGGTATTCATCTCCAAAAAGTAAAATGCACCCGATGCATCTAGCAAAAACTCAACTGTACCTGCCCCGACATAAGCACATGCTTTTGCCGCTGCTACAGCTGCCTCGCCCATTTGCTGACGTAGTTCAGGCGTCATCACTGGACACGGTGCCTCTTCAACAACCTTCTGATGACGGCGCTGGATTGAACAATCGCGCTCAAACAAATACACATAATTACCATGTGTATCACCAAAAACCTGAATTTCGACATGGCGTGGAGCAATGACTGCTTTTTCTAAAATGAGCTCGCCAGAACCAAAAGCATTTTCAGCTTCTGAACGTGCGGTTTGTAATGCCTCAAACAACTCGGATACTTGCTGTACCAAACGCATGCCACGACCGCCGCCACCCGCAGAAGCTTTGACCATAATTGGAAAGCCAATCTGCTCAGCTTGAGTTGCTAAATATTCGAGATCTTGTCGGTCACCTTCATAGCCCGGCACACAAGGGACGCCCGCCTCAATCATGGCGATTTTTGAAAGGCGTTTACTGCCCATTAACTCAATTGCAGAAGCGGTAGGCCCAATAAATGTAATCTGGTTGTCGATACATGCCTGAGCAAAATCAGTATTTTCTGACAAAAAACCATAGCCGGGGTGAACTGCATCCGCCCCTGTTTTTTTGCAAGCTTCAATAATTTTAGCGATGGAGAGATAAGACTCCGATACTTTTAAAGCACCAATATAAACAGCTTCATCAGCCTCTTGCACATGGCGAGCATTACGGTCTGCATCGGAATAAACTGCGACGGTTTGGTAACCCATTGCCTTGGCTGTTTGCATAACTCGAACTGCAATTTCACCACGATTGGCAACCAGTATTTTTGAAAATTTCATTATTTTTATCCTTATCTCTTATGTTTCATCGGCCCAATTTGGTAACCGTTTCTGGATAAAAGCCATCGTTCCTTCTTGTCCTTCAGCACTACCAACCGCTTGAGCAAACTGCTGTGCAGCATCATCTAGCAACTGATTTAAAGGTTCATTGAGTGTTCGATGTAACAGTGCTTTAGTCACACGTGAAGCTAGAGGAGCTGCTCGTTTAATTTGCTGAATTGTTTCTTGTAAAGCTTGCTCAAGTTCAATTTCATTATGTGCAATTTGATGAACCACACCGACACTCAGTGCTGTATGCCCTTCAAAACGCATGCCGAGTAAAGCCAGTCTGCGTGCCTGAGTCAGGCCAATACGTTTCACCACAAAAGGAGCAATTTGTGCAGGAATCACACCAAGCCCAGTTTCAGGTAAACCAAACTGCGCATTATCACGGCTAATGGCAACATCAGAAACACATGCCAGCCCAAAACCTCCACCTAATACCGCGCCTTCTAAAATGACCACAACAGTCTGTGGTGCAGCTTCAACTTGCTCAAGCATGGCACCAAAACGGCGGTTAAAGTCAGTATAAGGTTGCAGACTACCAACGTTAGTTGCTTCAACGCGTAAAGCAGCCATGTCTTTAATATCACCACCTGCGCAGAAAGTCCCACCTTCACCACGAATGACGACTGCACGAATTGAAAGGTCATCGCGGATGGCAGTAAAAACTTGCTGTATTGCATTAACCATATTCAAGTTCATGGCATTACGGCTCTCCGGTCGGTTTAACCAAAGGTATAAAATACTGCCGTCTTGTTCTAATTGAATGCTGTCATCAATATCTATAGCTTGAAGCGATGCTGAAAGTGTCATGGTTGATTCCTTATTTTTGTTTTTTTGGCAAGATATCCATCAACTTACAGATAATCCCCAACATAATCTCATCTGCGCCACCGCCAATAGAGCCTAAACGACCATCACGATATAGCTGGGATGCAGGGTTATCCCACATAAAGCCATTGCCACCCCAATATTGTAGACAGCTATCGGCAACTTCACGGCTTAAACGGCCTGCTTTGAGCTTTGCCATAGATGCCAGCTTAGTCACATCTTCACCCGCAATATGCTGTTCACACGCTTGGTAGGTTAAGGCTTTAAGCGCTTCTACTTCAGTCATGAGTTCGGCAAAACGAAAATGGATATATTGGTTATTAATGAGTGGTTGACCAAACGTCGTACGCTCTTTGGTATAGGCGATAGTCTTTTGAATTAAATTTTCCAAACCACCAATCGCATTAGCACAAGCCCATAAACGCTCTTCCTGAAATTGCATCATCTGCATCATGAAGCCCATACCTTCAACGCCAACCAAATTACGCTGAGGTACACGTACATTGTCCAAATAAACTTGTGCTGTGGTCGTTGAACGCATACCTAATTTATTTAACGGTTCTGAAAAACTAATCCCTTTAGTTTTGGCTGGCACAATAATCATCGACTTATTAACATGTGGTTTATCGTCAGACGTATTGGCTAAAAGACAAAAGAAGTCGGCCTGCAGTGAGTTGGTAATCCACATCTTGCTGCCGTTAATGACATAGTCATCGCCATCTTTTTTAGCAGTCGTTTTAATAGCAGCAACATCCGAACCAGCATGTACTTCCGATACCGCAATTGAGGCAACATATTCTCCAGCAATGGCTGGTGTTAAAAACTCATCACGTAATTCTTTGCTGCCAAAACGCGCCAAAGCAGGTGTTGCCATATCGGTTTGTACACCAATGGCTAAAGGCACACCGCCACAAGCTGCTCGTCCAATTTCTTCAGCAACAACCAAGTTATAAGAGTAATCTAAAGCCAGACCACCATTTTCCTCAGGCTTACAAATCCCCAATAGGCCAAGATCACCCATCTTTTTAAATACATCGTGGATCGGGAAACGTCCAGCTTCTTCCCATTCCGGAATATTCGGATTCAGTTCATTTTCAACAAATTGACGCGCTGTGCGACGTAATGCTTCATGTTCGGCAGTAAATTTCATGATGTTGTTCCTATTAATTTTTTTAATTACGGCAAAGGTTTATTAAAAACGAGACACACCAAAACGGGTTGGATTCAACTCGCGCTGCTGTGCTTCATAAATGGTTTGTAAAAGAAAAATCAGTAATTTTCGGGTATCTCGCGGATCGATAATGCCGTCATCATGCAACATAGCGGTATTGAACAATGCTGTAGATTGCTGCTCCAATTTCATCGCAGTGCTTTGCTCAAGAAAATCAAGCATTTGTGGATTCGGCTCCTGACCGGAAGCTTTTTGTTTTCCTTCTGCTACAATGCGTAGCACTTTTCCAGCCTGTGCAGATCCCATGACAGCAACATGCGAGTTCGGCCAAGCAAAAATAAAGTCTGGCGATAAGCTCCGGCCACACATCGCATAGTTTCCAGCACCATACGACCCTGCTACAACAATCGAAATTTTAGGGACTGTGCAATTGGCAACGGCTTGAATCAGTTTTGAACCATGCTTGATAATGCCGTTTTGCTCGGCATCGGTTCCCACCATAAAGCCAGTAGTGTTATGTAAGAATAATAACGGACGGTTGGTCTGTTCACATAAGTGAATAAACTGAGCTGCTTTCGCTGCTCCTTGAGGGGTAATCGGACCATTATTGGTAATAATACCGATATGCAAACCACCAATTTTTGCCCAGCCACATACCGTTAAATCATCATATTCCTGCTTAAATTCTAGAAAATCTGAATCGTCAATAATGCGGGCAACCACTTCTTTCATATCAAATGGTTGTTTAGGATCACTTGGAATAACACCCAACAGTTCCTCGGTATCATAACGAGGCTCTTTATAAGTCACATCAACTGGTTTGATTTGCTCTTTCCAGTTGAGGTGTTCAAAAATTTCACGTGCAAGCCGAATTCCATCGGCATCATTTTCTGCTAAGTATTCTGCTGTTCCAGCAACCTGCGCATGCATTTCCGCCCCACCCAATTCCTCCGCTGTGGCGACTTCACCCGTGGCAGCCAGAAGTAAAGGTGGACCTGCAAGAAGCATCTCTGTTTGTTTGCGTACTACAATGACATAATCCGAAAGACCTGGTTGATAAGCTCCTCCTGCCGTTGCATTCCCATGTACCACTGCAAGTTGTGGAATACCTGCTGCAGACAAACGTGCCTGATTGGCAAAAGTCATACCACCATAGGTAAATACTTCAGCTGCATAATTTAAGTTAGCACCGCCACTTTCGGTCAGCGTAATCAGCGGGAGTTTTTGTTCTAAGGCAATTTTTTGCAAACGCAAAGTTTTCTGTACACCCATAGGAGACATGGTCCCGCCTTTAATTGCGCTATTACTTGCAGAGACCAGACAACGCACACCACTGACAAAACCAATGCCAGCAATTACACCACCACCAGCTTCGGAGCCATCCTTGTCATCATGCATGTTGTAGCCAACCAAGCCACAAAGCTCGACAAAAGGCGAATCGGCATCGAGCAATAACCGTACACGCTCATGCGGCAGAATCTTGCCCTTTTTATCGAATTTCGGTTTAGCAGCATACGATTTATCAATACTTTTTTGCTGAATTGCACGGACTTCATTCAGTTGAGCAAGTAGTGCCTCTTTATTCTTTTGATACTGTTCACTACCAACAGTAATTTCGGATTGAAGAATGGTCATTTTTTTATTCCTCACTCCGAGCCTGAATTATTGCTTTGCTCGACTTTCGCAGTCTTATCTTTTTTAAAAATTTCAGGAATAAATGCGCGATGGAAACCATTATAAGACTGACTATTTGTTGCTTCGGCTAGTGGGTACATGCGTGTCCCTTGCGATGCAGCGCCATCAATACGCAAAGTTACACCTGACACAAAAGCCGCAGCATCTGACAGTAAATAACAAATTGCCGATGAGACTTCCGACTCAGTTCCCATACGTTTTAACGGTACATTGCCAGCAAGACTTGGAATAATTACTTTGGCAAAATCACCGCTATAATTATCCATACCGGATGATACAATCCACCCCGGTGCAACCGCATTTACACGAACACCAGATTTGCCCCACTCAACCGATGCTGTTTTAGTTAAGTTATCAACCCCTGAACGCGCAGCACCAGAATGTCCCATTCCCGGCATACCGCCCCACATATCAGCAGTCATATTGACAATACTGCCACCATGTTTAGCCATCCATTGGTTATAAGCTTCACGCATTAGATAGAAAGTTGCGTGTAAATTATTACGCACGACTGCATCGAAACCATTCGCCGAAATATTCTCTAAAGCTGAGGGGAACTGCCCGCCTGCATTATTTACCAAACCATCGAGTTTGCCGAATTTTTCAATCACTTCGGCAATCATATTTTTCACCTGTTCTTCTTCACGGTTATCACAAACAATGAAATGAACTAAACCACCATCTTCTATAATTTCTTGGCTTACTTTCTCTAATTTTTCAATTTTGCGTCCTGTAATCACTACTTGAGCGCCGAGGGCTGCAAGCTCATGTGCAGTACAGCGTCCAATTCCTGAGCCACCACCTGTCACAATAATGACTTTATTGGCGAAAGCATCTGGTCTAAATATTGATTGATAACTCATCTTTGTTTCATCCATTCATTTTATTTTTCTAAAAGATGTGCCGGAACTTTAACAGGCATATCCAATAACTGTTGGGCAAAGGCTTTACCTTGCGGATCAATACGTAAGCTGGCAACACCACCGCCACCCAAGGCATTTTCCAACATAAAATTCAGTGCATTTAAACCCGGTAACTCATAACGGATTACTCGCCCTTTCTCAGCATCCAAAACATGTTGCATATAGCTTGCAACAGACTGTTCAGTTAGTGCTGCACGAATCCATGGTAAATAGTCCGCTTTACGTGCAATCACGCCAATATTGCTATGATTGCCTTTATCACCACTGCGGGCATGCGCAATTTCAATCAAAGGAACTTCAATTTCATCTCCTTGATAAACTGCATTTTCACCTGCCGTTAATGTAAGCAATTGCTCTGTAGAAACCCCTTGTGGAATTTCAACCGCGTGACGTTGGCCATCAAAATCGATTTCAACATTCACCTGATTTTTATCAATTAAAAATGAAAATAACTTAATTACTGGAGATGCTTTGGGGCGGCCTCCAACAATTCCTGCCAAAGCTGGAGCCATACCTGTTGAAGCTTGTGCAATTTCAGATGCAAAGAACATACATGCTTCTTTAATCATGTGTTTTACAGCTATTTTGACCACAACTTCACGACTATTTAATGTTTGGGCATGGCCGCCATAGGTACTTTCAATACCTAAAATTTCAACAGACTTTTCACTAAATGGCGGCACTGAGCGCATTGCTAAAACACGTTCGCACTTAGTCAAAATCGCATCAGCAATGACTTGTGCTTTTTGTGGTGCCTCACGTCCTGCAATGAGGAAACTCACTAAAACCCGATATCCATCTGGGTAAGTCGCGCTGACTTTATATTGTGTAGTTGGTGCTTGTCCTTTTGCACCCGTCACACGAACTCGGTGCTCCCCGACTTGCTCTAAATGCACGTGGCTGAAATCAGCAATGACATCGGGTAGTAAATATGCTTGAGGATTGCCTATTTCATAAACAATTTGCTCTGCAACTGTAGCAGTAGAAACCAGACCACCTGTACCTTGAGGCTTAGTTACAACAAATGAGCCATCTTCACTCACTTCAACCACTGGAAAGCCCATGTTGTCGAAGCCCTGTACCAATTGCCAATCGGTAAAATTACCACCCGTACATTGGGCTCCACATTCAATCACATGACCTGCTAACGAACCTTGCGCCAATTTGTCATAATCATCGAGCGACCACTGATATTCATGAAGTAAGGGTGCAAGTACCACAGCAGAGTCAACTACACGACCCGTAATCACAATATCTGCACCTAAGTCTAAGGCGTCACGAATAGCAACCGCGCCTAAATAAGCATTACTGCTTGCCACCTGTTCTGGCAACGCTTCTCCGCTAAACATTTCTTGAATATTCTGTGATTTTAGCTGCTCATGTTTTGGCAAAAGATCATCACCTAATACCACAGCCACTTTCAGATCTAGACCATACTCTTTAATAATTTTTTGCAAGGCATCCCGACAAGCTAATGGATTAACACCACCCGCATTACTAATCACTTTAATCTTTTTTTCAGCAATTTTTTTTAGTAAAGGTGCCATGACTCGGCTGACAAAATCTAAAGCATAACCATGTCTCGGTTCTACCATCTTCGCTTTAGCCATAATCGACATGGTAATCTCGGACAAATAATCAAAAACCAAATAATTAATATCGGTCAAATGCACTAACTGAAAAGCGGCAGTATTGGTATCTCCCCAAAACCCAGAGGCACACCCTATTTTTACGACTCGATGATCATCCTGCTGATTATTTGCCATCCTATTTCTCATTATTTTGTCTAAAAATCAGCCTCAACATTACCAAGCAAGCGCTTGGTTTGTAAAGCGCAAAATGTTATTGTGATGTTGACCAAATCTTCCAAATTCGGCAAATAACCTGAAATGCGATGAAATTTAGTGAAAATTTCCACTATAGACTTTTAGATAAAGGAACAAACTGAGCACATGATTGCCACCTCAATTGAACAGATTCCAAATATCCCCTGCTTTGATGACAGTCCACGTGGCCGTTTATTGCACGGTGCTGCCTATCTTTTTCATAAGCAAGGCTATGATAAAACCACTGTTCGTGAACTTGCTCAGTTTATTGGAATCCAATCGGGAAGCTTATTTCATCATTTCAAAAGTAAAGATGATATCCTCGCTCATGTGATGGAACAGACCATTATCTATAATCTTGCCCGTTTAAATGATGCAGCAACTCAATCTACAGACCCAGAACAACAATTACGTGCTCTTATTAAAGCCGAACTGATCTCAATTACTGGAGATACTGGTGCAGCCATGGCTGTGTTGGTGTACGAATGGTTCGCTCTATCAAAAGAAAAGCAAGATTATCTTTTAAAAATGCGTAATGAATATGAGCAAATCTGGCTCGATATCATTGAAAAGTTACGCACACAAGGTAAAGTCAAACACGATGCTTTTATTTGGCGACGCTTAATTGGCGGTGCAATTTCATGGACTGTAACTTGGTATAAATCTGAGGGTAAAGTCAAAATTGATGAGTTAACGGAAATGGTTTGGGAAATGGCTTTGAAATAAAAAAGGTGGCTCAAAGTCCACCTTATAAGAATTAATAACCAAGCTGTTTACTAATCAAATCTTTCATAATTTCTTCAGCACCACCGCCAATCATATTGACCTTCACTTCACGGTAAATACGTTCTGATTTGGTACCTCGCATAAAGCCCATACCACCTAATGTTTGTACAGCCGCATCAGCACAAAATTGCATAGTGCGAGTCGCAACATTTTTAAGCATTGAAATTTGCGCCACCAACTCAGGTCCTTGTAACTTCGGCTGAGTCATTTTCCATGCTGTTTCTTCAAGTAATGCCCGCGTTGAGGTCAGTTGGGTTGCCATATCTACCAATTTATGGCGTACTACTTGATGATCTATTAATCGCTTACCAAAAGTTTTACGTTGCTGTGCCCACTCTAAAGCTTCTTCATAACAGACTAATGCATACCCATAAGCGACTACTCCCAAGAAAAACCGCTCCATATTAAAGTTATTCATAATAACTTTAAAACCGGCATTTTCTTTGCCAAGTAGATTTGATGCAGGTACTCGTACTTGATCAAAATACAAATGTGCCGTATCTGATGCCCACCATCCCATTTTCTTCAAAGGCGTTTTAGTAATACCTTCACTATGTGCATCAATGAGTAACATTGAAATGCCTTCTGCACCCGATTTTGTCGGATCAGTACGCACTGCAACTGTATAATAGTCTGCACGAATTCCCGATGTAATAAATGTTTTCTCGCCCGAAACAATATAATAATCCCCATCTCTGACAGCTTTAGTCTGTAATGCAGCAACATCTGAACCACCACCAGGTTCTGTAATCGCTAAAGCCGAAATTTTCTCACCGGAAATAATACCTGGCAGAACTCTAGCCTTTAACTCCTCACTCCCAAAGTGCTGAATGGGAGGGGCGCCAATGGTATGGACCATGAGCGAGATATGCACCCCACCTGAACCCGCCTTTGCCATTTCGATACCAGCCAGTAATGAATAGAATGGATCTGCATCTGGAATACCACCATATTCTTCTGAAAAACCTAGACCCAGTAATCCAATTTCGGCAGCCTTTTTATAAAGTTCTCTTGGGAATGTCTCAGCCTCATCCCATTCATTAACGAAAGATGCCATTTCTTTTTGTACAAATCTACGAACATTATCGGCAAAAGCTATATGTTGTTCATTATAGTAAATTGGATTGAGCTGCATTTTTAGAAATGTCCTGATGTTTTTATTTAATTCCAGAACATATCTTGTCATGTTTACCATCAGTCAAAAGTTGCAAGAATCTCCATTTTCTTGGCATAAAATATCAAATCCAGACGATCGAGTTGATTCGCAAGACCTATACCCTTAAACAGCAGCGAAAACCACGAGCTGCATAATATGACTGGGCTCCATTGTGATAGATGAAGACTCGACCATAGCGACGGTCCGCAAAAAGAGCTCCTCCTAATTTTCGGATTTCCTCTGGAGTAGCAAGCCAGCTTGATGTTTTCAGATCAAACTCCCCGAGCTGTTGTAATTGGTGATATTGCTCTTCTGTTAGGAGTTCAGCCCCTATTTCTTGGACTAAGTCTATTGCGCTATTTTTAGGAGGATGATCTGTTCTAGACTCTAAGGCTTCTCGATCATAGCAAAGGCTTCTACGACCTTTCGGTGACTCAACAGAGCAATCTATAAATAAATATTCATCTTTCTGCTGGTCATAAGTAATAACATCTGGCTCTCCTCCTGTATTTTCCATTTTCTGCAATGTCCATAGTTTGTCTGGAGACTCAATGAGTTTAGCTCGCACATTCGCCCAATCAATTTCTTTATGTCGATGTATATTCTTTTCAAATCTATTTTTTAATAATTCAAGCAACATATCTATTTGTTTTGAAGTTAATTGTTTTTTAGTCATCATTGAATAAACCTTATCCTTATTAAACAGAATGCCCAACAAAGTAATTTGTTTTCTTTGTTTAATATCGAGGGCTTCTCTGCCTCAAACATTAATTGCAGAGATAGAACTCAATCCAATCTCTCTACATGAGGGTCCATAATTAAGATAATAAATAATCCTTTACTATATATTTAATTCCAAAAGTGTCCACAACGCTTACATTTACTCCCATTTTTAAAAGAAAATAAAGGTAGGCCGAAAAACATAAACAATAAAAAGGCAGATTTTTTTCCTTTATTATTAACCTCTATATCCAAACTTCCACACTCAGGACAATATTCTTTATTCTCCCCGAACTTTTGTTCAAGCTCATCACTAAAGTCTTTTTCAAGAAATAGCTTCGCTTCATCAACATAGTTTTCTGGAACTAATAAACGAACTCCACCTAAAGCATTAGAATAAAACCAATCCATATTAATTGTATGCTCATTTTCAATATAAGCAGGAATTCCAAATGCTTCTAATTGAGTTTTTGCAATTTGTGCCTCATAAGGAAACGAGAAAGTTTTAACTACGATCCATTGCATATTAAATTTCTGATGAGGTAAATAACTTTAGATTAACTTTATTTCTTTATAATTTGAATCAATTTTAATGTTTAAAAAATTGAGGATACAAATTCCAGCTATAAAAAAACACCCCCAACCAATGGTTGAGGGTGTTTAGAATAATGAGCTGGCGATGACTTACTCTCACATGGGTAATC